>NZ_BAAALT010000060.1:0-32378 GCF_039528515.1 Luedemannella flava | reverse complement strand
GACCATCACGAACCTCGGCGCCGCCGTCACGAGCTGGCGACTGACCTGGACGTTCGCGTCCGGGCAGACCATCACCCAGCTGTGGAACGGCACCGCCACCCAGTCCGGGACGCAGGTGGCCGTGACGAACGCCAGCTACAACGGCGCCATCCCCAGCGGGGGTAGCGCGAACTTCGGGTTCAACGGGGCCTGGACCTCGACCAACCCGGTCCCGACGAATTTCGCCCTTAACGGCGTGGCCTGCGGCTGATCCTCCTACCTCGATCACCCCGCAGTTTCCACGTTGCACCTGTCGGCGCGGCCGCCTGCCGCGCCGGCAGGTGCCCTCTCCTTCGGAGGTTCCTCCATGCGACTCAGACCCTGGATCGTGCTCGCGAGTGTGGCCAGCATGGCCGCCGCGGCCGTCGTCACCGCCGTCTCCGCGCAGGCGGCGGCGGGATGCCAGGTCAGCTACGCCGTGACCAACCAGTGGGGCGGCGGCTTCGGCGCCAATGTTAGCGTTAACAACCTCGGCGACCCGGTCACCAGCTGGCGACTGACCTGGACATTCGCCGCCGGACAGACCATCACCCAGCTCTGGAACGGCACCGCGTCCCAGTCCGGGTCGCAGGTGACCGTGACGAACGCCAGCTACAACGGCACCATCCCGACCGGGGGCAGCGTGAGCTTCGGGTTCAACGGCGCCTGGACGTCGTCGAACCCGGTCCCGACGGACTTCGCACTCAACGGCACCGCCTGCACCGGCTCCGTCACCACGACGGCCGTTCCGACGAGCGCGACCACCAGCCGCCCACCCACGACCACGGCTGGACCCACCACAGCCGGACCGACGACCCAGCCGCCGACCAGCGCCGTGCCGACCACGGCCGGCCCGTGGCCGCCGTCGTCGACCTTCAGCAACCCGATGTTGTGGGAGGACTTCGCCGACGTCGACATCATCCGCGTCGGCGACGTCTACTACGCCTCCGCGTCGACGATGCACTACTCGCCGGGCGCGCCGGTCCTGCGCTCGTACGACCTGGTGCACTGGGAGGTCGCGGGGCACTCCGTGCCGAGCCTGGACTTCGACAACAGCGCCTACAACCTGAGCGGCTCGCGGGCGTACGTGAAGGGCATCTGGGCCTCGACGCTCAACTACCGCAAGTCGAACTCGACGTACTACTGGCTCGGGTGCGTGGAGTTCAACCGCACCTACGTCTACACCGCGTCCGCCGTCGACGGCACGTGGACCAAGCGGGCGCGGATCAACAACTGCTACTACGACGCCGGCCTGCTCATCGACGACAACGACACCATGTACGTCGCCTACGGCAACTCCACGATCAGCGTCGCGCAGCTCTCCTCCGACGGCCTGTCCCAGGTGCGCTCCCAGCAGGTGTACTCGACCCCGTCGAGCATCGGCACGCTGGAGGGCGCGCGGTTCTACAAGCGGGGCGGCTACTACTACATCTGGCTCACCAAGCCGGCCAACGGCCAGTACGTGCTGCGCTCCACCAGCCCGTTCGGTCCGTACGAGGTGCGGCAGGTGCTGCTCAACATGGCCGGCCCCATCTCGGGCGGCGGCGTGCCCCACCAGGGCGGCCTCGTCCAGACCGCGGCCGGCGCCTGGTACTACATGGCGTTCGTCGACGCCTACCCCGGCGGTCGGGTGCCCGTCCTCGCGCCCATCTCGTGGTCGTCCGACGGCTGGCCGTCGATCCAGACCGTCAACGGCGCCTGGGGCGCGTCCTACCCGTACCCCAATGTGCCCCGACCACCGCGCGACGTCCGCCCGCCCACCGGGACCGACACCTTCACCGGGTCCTCCCTGGGCCCCGACTGGGAGTGGAACCACAACCCGGACACGTCGAAGTTCAGCGTCGGCAACGGGCTCAAGCTGTCCACCGCCACGGTGACCACCGACCTGTACGCGGCCCGCAACACGCTCACCCGGCGCATCCTCGGGCCGTCGTCGACCGCGACGATCGAGCTGGACTACTCGACCATGCAGAACGGTGACCGGGCCGGGCTCGCGCTGCTGCGCGACTCGTCCGCCTGGATCGGCATCAAGCGCGACAACGGCACGACCCGGCTCGTCATGCAGTCCGGGCTGGCCATGGACAGCAACTGGAACACCACCAACACCGGCACGGAGTCGGCGAGCACCACGGTGTCCGGCGGCAAGATCTGGCTGCGCGTCACCGCCGACATCCGGCCGGGCAGCGGGCGGCGGGGCGTCTTCTCCTACAGCACCAACGGGACGACGTTCACCCAGTTCGGCACCCTGACGATGGGCAATGCCTGGCAGTTCTTCATGGGCTACCGGTTCGGCATCCTCAACTACGCCACCAGCAGCCTGGGCGGCTACGTCACTGTCAACCGTTTCACCCTCAGTACTCCCTGATCCAACAGCCCACCGACTGAGGCCGGCGCTCCCGCCAGAAAACGCTTTCGCACAAAATTGGGAGCGCCGGCCTCTAACGCAGGGGCGGTTGTGAACGTTAACATCCACGACAGTGACTCATACGTCCCCGATGGAGGTTCCACCCATGTCGTCCCCATCCATGAGCCGTCGCGGCCTGCTGAAAACGGCAGGCGTCGCGGCGGCCGCGAGCACCGTCGGCGGCGGTGTCCTGCTCGGTCGGTCCGTCGCCGAGGCGGCGGTCGCACCGGCCCGGCCGGACATCGGCGCCGCGGCGTACGCGTTCGACCTCGGCCAGGTCACGCTGACGTCGAGCCGGTGGCTCGACAACCAGAACCGCACCCTGTCCTACCTGCGGTTCGTCGACGTCGACCGGCTGCTGTACAACTTCCGGGCCAACCACCGGCTGTCCACCAACGGCGCCACCGCCACCGGCGGCTGGGACGCCCCGTCGTTCCCGTTCCGCACGCACATGCAGGGGCACTTCCTGACCGCGTGGGCCCAGGCCTACGCCGTGCTCGGCGACACGACGTGCCGGGACAAGGCCAACTACATGGTCGCCGAGCTGGCGAAGTGCCAGGCGAACAACTCCGCCGCCGGGTTCGCCACGGGGTACCTCTCCGGGTTCCCCGAGTCCGACTTCACCGCGCTCGAGGCGCGCACGCTGAGCAACGGCAACGTGCCGTACTACTGCATCCACAAGACGCTCGCGGGCCTGCTCGACGTGTGGCGCCTCATCGGCAGCACCCAGGCCCGCGACGTCATGCTCGCACTGGCCGGGTGGGTCGACACCCGCACCGGACGGCTCTCGTCGACCCAGATGCAGAACATGCTGGGTACGGAGTTCGGCGGCATGAACGACGTGCTGGCCGACATCTACCAGATGACCGGCACGTCGCGCTGGCTCACGGCGGCCCAGCGGTTCGACCACGCGGCCGTCTTCAACCCGCTCGCCTCCAACTCCGACCAGCTCAACGGGCTGCACGCGAACACCCAGGTGCCCAAGTGGATCGGGGCCGCCCGGGAGTACAAGGCGACCGGGACGACCCGCTACCGCGACATCGCGGTCAACGCGTGGAACATGACTGTTAACGCTCACACCTACGCGATCGGCGGGAACAGCCAGGCCGAGCACTTCCGCGCGCCCAACGCCATCGCGGGCTACCTGGCCAACGACACCTGCGAGCACTGCAACACGTACAACATGGCGAAGTTGACCCGCGAACTGTGGCTGCTCTACCCGGACAACGCCGCGTACTTCGACTACTACGAACGGGCGCTGCTCAACCACCTGATCGGCGCGCAGAACCCCGCCGACAGCCACGGTCACATCACCTACTTCACCCCGCTGAGGCCGGGCGGGCGCCGCGGCGTCGGCCCGGCCTGGGGCGGCGGCACGTGGAGCACCGACTACAACAGCTTCTGGTGCTGCCAGGGCACGGGCATCGAGGTCAACACCAAGCTGATGGACTCGATCTACTTCTACAACGGCACCACGCTGACCGTGAACCTGTTCATGCCGTCGGTGCTGAACTGGTCCCAGCGCGGGATCACGGTCACGCAGACCACCACGTACCCGGTGAGCGACACCACGACGCTGACCGTCACCGGCAACGTCAGCGGGTCGTGGTCGCTGCGGGTGCGCATCCCCGCCTGGACGTCCGGCGCAACGATCAGCGTCAACGGGGTGGCGCAGTCCGTCACCACCACGCCGGGTTCCTACGCGACGCTGACCCGGTCGTGGACGTCCGGCGACACGGTCACCGTCCGGCTGCCGATGACGGTGGCGCTCAGGGCCGCCAACGACAACGCGAACGTCGTCGCCGTCACGTACGGCCCGACGGTGCTGTCGGGCAACTACGGCAGCACCACGCTGTCGTCGCTGCCCTCGCTGAGCACCTCGTCGATCACCCGGACGAGCACCTCGTCGCTGGCGTTCACCGCCACCGCGAACGGGGCGACGGTCAACCTCGGCCCGTTCTACGACGCCCAGGGCTTCAACTACACGGTGTACTGGAACGCCAGCGGCGGCGGCGGATCCACCGGCGGCGCGAGCTACCGGCTCGTCAACGTGGCGTCCGGGCTCGTCCTCGGCATCCAGAACATGTCGACGGCCGACGGCGGCCTCGCCCTGCAGTGGGGCGACACCGGCACGGCCGACCACAACTGGGAGCTCGTCGTCGACGGTTCGGCCGTGCGGCTGCGCAACGTCAACAGCGGCAAGGTGCTCGGCGTGGAGAACATGTCGACCGCCGACAACGCCCGGGCCCTGCAATGGGCCGACAACGGCACGGCCGACCACCGGTGGACGCTCGTCGACGTGGGCGACGGGTCCCACAAGATCCGCAACGTCAACAGTGGCAAGCTCCTCGGCATCTCCGGCGGCTCCACCGCGCAGGGCGCCCAGGCGGTGCAGGACCCCGACAACGGCTCGACCGACAACCAGTGGCGGTTCGTGCCCAACGGCGCCCGGCGGATCCAGAACCTGGCCAGCGGCCTGGTGCTCGGCGTCACGAACATGTCCACCGCCGACGGCGGCCTGGTCATCCAGTGGGCCGACAACGGCACCGCCGACCACCTCTGGACCGCCGTGGTCGACTCCGGTGGGTACCTGCGGCTGCGCAACTCCAACAGCGGCAAGGTCCTCGCCGTCGAGAACGCCGGGACCGCCAACGGGTCGCGGATCGTCCAGTGGGCCGACGACGGCTCCAACGACAACCGGTGGCGCCTGCGCTACGGCGGAGGCGGGTACTTCCGCATCCAGTGCGCCGCCGGCGGCCGGGTCCTCGGCGTCTCCGGCGCGTCCACGGCGCAGGGCGCGCAGGTCCTGCTCTGGGACGACAACGGCACCAACGACCACCTGTGGCGCTTCATCTGAGCAGTGCCGCGCCCGGCGCCCTCGACGGAGGGCGCCGGGCACCAAGATCTTCACTGATCGATGACGCGCGTCACATACGCCCCTCATGATCGACCATTGTCAGTCACCTTATTGCATGATCTTTGCAAGAACAGCAGCCGCACAATATGCTGGCCGCGGAGGTGACGACATGAGTGACGTGATGGCGATGCACATCGCCAACGGCATCGTTGACGCACCGGTGTCCGCGCTGTTCGCGGGCGTCGCCGTCGTCGCGCTGGCGGTGTGCGTGGTGCGCGGCCGCGCGGACCTCGACGACCGGCTCGCGCCGATGGCCGGGCTCGTCGCGGCGTTCATCTTCGCCGTGCAGATGCTCAACTTCCAGGTGCTGCCCGGCGTCTCCGGCCACCTGCTCGGCGGCGCGCTCGCCGCCATCCTCGTCGGCCCGTGGGTCGGCGCGCTGTGCGTGTCGACCGTACTCGTGGTGCAGTGTCTGCTCTTCGCGGACGGTGGGCTGACCGCGCTGGGTCTCAACATCACCAACATGGCGGCCATCGGGACCGCCGCCGGCTACCTGCTCGTGGTCGCGCTCCTGCGGGTGCTGCCGACGACCCGCACCGGGCTGACGGTCACCGCGTTCGTGGCGTCGGTGGTCAGCGTGGTGGCCGCGTCCCAGGGCTTCGTGCTGCAGTACTGGCTGGGTGGCACGACCGAGCTCGCGCTCCCGACGGTCTCGTTGACGATGGCCGGCGTGCACACCCTCATCGGCATCGGCGAGGGCCTGATCACCGCGACGACGGTCGCGACGGTCGCCCGGGTGCGCCCCGACCTCGTGTACGCGCTGCGCCGCTTCCGCCGCCCCGTCCCGATGACCGCGCCGGCCGCGGTGCCTGTCGCCGGCGGTGTCGCGTGACCAGGCGCCCCGGTTGGTTCCTCGCCGGCGGCCTGCTCGTCGCCCTGCTGCTGGCCGGCGTCGTCAGCAACGTCGCCTCGGCCAGCCCGGACGGGCTCGACGCCACCGCCCGCGAGGGGTGCGTCACCGACGTCGACGGCACCATCACCGCCGGCACGTGCATGGCCCGGCAGGAGGGCGAGCACCAGCTCAAGGACAGCCCGCTGGCCGACTACGGCATCAAGGGCATCGACAACCCGTACCTGTCGAAGGGCCTGTCGGGCGTGCTCGGCGTGCTGGTGACGTTCGCGATCGGCGGCGGGCTGTTCCGGCTCGTGCGCCGGCGCGGCCAGCCGGCCGCCACCGCCCCGGAGAGCTGATGGCCGCCGGCCACGCCCACCCGCTGCACCTGCACCGCGACAGCCCCGTACACCGGCTCGCGCCCGAGGCGAAGATCCTCGCCACGCTGCTGTTCACGGTCGTCGTCGTGGTCACCCCGCGCGCGGAGTTCGCGGCCTTCGCCGGGTACGCGGTGCTGCTCGGCGGGGTCGCCGTCGCGGCGCGGGTGCCGGCCGGGTGGCTGGCCAGGCGGTCGCTGATCGAGCTGCCGTTCGTGCTGCTCGCCGTCGCGCTGCCGTTCGCCGGGCACGGCGAGCGGGTCACCTGGCTCGGGCTGTCGCTGTCCGTCGACGGGCTCTACGGGGCGTGGAACATCGCCGCGAAGGGCACTCTGGGCGTACTCGCCTCATTGTTGCTGGCGGCGACCACGACGATGCGCGACCTGATCGCGGGCCTGGAGCGGCTGCGGTGCCCGCAGGTGTTCGTCCAGATCGCCACGTTCATGCTGCGCTACCTGGACATTCTCGCCGACGACGCGCGGCGGATGCGGATCGCGCGGCTCTCGCGCGGCTACGACCCGCGGTTCCTGTGGCAGGTGAAGGCGTTCGCGGTGGGCGTGGGCGCGCTGTTCCTGCGCGCGTTCGAGCGCGGCGAGCGGGTCTACCTCGCGATGGTGTCGCGCGGCTACGCCGGCCGGCTGCCCGCGCCCGACGGCGGCGGCGCGAGCGCCGCCCAATGGGCGGCGTCGGCCGCGCTGCCCGCGGCGGCCGCGTGCATCGCCCTCGCGGCGGCGCTGCCATGACCGACCGAAGGGATGTGGCGGCATGACCGAGCGAAGCGAGGGAATCAGTCGGCTCAGTGGCAATGTCGACGCCGACCGAAGGGATGTGGCGGCATGACCGCGTCGCTGGAGATCACCTCTCTGCGGTACGCCTACCCCGACGGCAGTACGGCGCTGCGCGGCGTCGACCTGCGCGTGGCGCGCGGCGAGCGGGTGGCGCTGCTCGGCCCGAACGGCGCCGGCAAGACGACCCTGGTGCTGCACCTCAACGGGATCCTGCACGGGGGCGGCGGCACGGTGCGGGTCGGCGACCTGGCCGTCGAGCCCGGCGACCGGGCGCGCCTGACCGAGATCCGCCGCCGCGTCGGCATCGTCTTCCAGGACCCCGACGACCAGCTGTTCATGCCGACCGTGGCGGAGGACGTGGCGTTCGGTCCGGCGAATCTGGGCCTGCGCGGCGCCGAGCTGTCCTCGCGGGTCGACGAGGCGCTCGCGGCGGTGGGCATGGCCGAGTTCCGCGACCGTGCGCCGCATCACCTGTCGTTCGGGCAGCGGCGGCGGGTCGCGGTGGCGACCGTGCTCGCGATGCGCCCGGAGATCCTGGTGCTCGACGAGCCGTCATCCAACCTCGACCCCGCCAGCCGGCGCGAACTCTCCGAGATCCTGCGCGCCCTGCCCGTGACGCTGCTGATGGTCACCCACGACCTGCCGTACGCCCTGGAGCTCTGCCGCCGCTCGGTGATCCTCGACGCGGGCCGGATCGTCGCCGACGGCGGCACGGTCGACCTGCTCGCGGACGCCGACCTCATGGCACGTCACCGCCTGGAACTGCCGTACGGGTTCGACCCGGCGCTGGCCGCCACGCAGATCGCGGCCCGCACGCCCTGATGCCAGCGTGGTGCGCACATGAATCAACGACCATTGATGCGTTCGGGAACCGGGCCGGCGGTCGCCGCGTCACAACAACGACTGTCCGCCCACGGCACCGGAGGCACCATGCACATCCGTCGGTACGTCGGCCTCGCCGCGTTGACCCTGCTCGCGGCCGGCTGCGGGAACCCGGCCGCCAGGTCCGGGCCGCCCGCACCGGACGCGTCGGGCGCGTCGCCGGTCCCCTCGCTCGTCCTCGTGGACCCCGTGTGTGGGCAGCCCTTGCCGGACCGGCCCGGCGGCAGCCTGACGGTGACCGGCCGGTTCCCCGCCAGCGCGCCCGCCGACCAGGCGACCATCGCCGGAACCGTGGAGGTCACCGGCCGGGAAGCGGTCCGGGGCGTCTCGGGTCGCGGCGCTGAGGTGTTCGTCGTCCGCGACGGGCGCGTCGTGGCCGTGCCGGGCTGGCAGGACGCCGCGGGCGTCGTCTGGGACCTCGCGCCCGGGTCGTCGAAGAGCCTGCCCGCCGACGTCACGCCGGGCACCTGCCGACCGCTCACGCCCGGTACGTACGAGCTGTACGCCCGGGTCGTGGTGACCGCCGACGACGGCGCGCGGATCCAGGGCGTCGGCGGCCCGTGGCCCCTCGAACTGCGCTGACAAGGGCGGGCCGGGGGTGATCCCCGGCCCGCCCGTTCGACGCGTCAGTACGTCACGATGCTGACACCCAGCGACGAGCTCACCACGGTCCAGGGCTGCGCGTAGCCCGTACCGCCGCCGAAGGCGATGAAGTGGCCGCGGATCCACGCGCCGGACGCGTCCTTCGCGTAGAACGCGCCGCCGGAGTCACCGTTGGAGCCGACGCTCGTGCCGCCCGTGTAGACGATGACCGGCGACTTGCAGCCGGTCGCCGTGCAGACCTGGCCGGTGATGCTGCTGGCCGTGTGACCGCACACCTCGCCGGTGGTCCGGCCGCTGTGGCAGTAGTCGGTGTACCCCACGTACGCGGTGCCGGCCGCGACCACCGGGATGCTGGTCGAGCTCGTCACGCCGCCCGTGAAGACCCGCGCCGAGTACGACTGGCCGCCGATGAGCTCGACGTCGTGCGCGTGGCCGGTCACCGTGGGCAGGCGCCGGTTGGACACCGTGCCGTACGTGTACGCGCCGGCCTCGGTCGTCACCGTCGCACCCGCGGCGAAGCAGTGGCCCGCCGTCGTCATGAACCGGGTGCCGGCCGAGTTCTGCACCACGTACCCCGACGAGCAGAGGCCGCCGCCGGAGGCGATGCCGCCGCTGCCGTAGAACGGCGGCGAGTCGTTGCGGCGGTCGAACGCGTCACTGAGCGTGTTGTGCTTCACCTGCACCCCGGCGGCCTCCGCCGCCAGGGCCGCCGACCGCGTCAGCGACGCCCGTCCCTGGGGACACGCGGGTGGACGTACTCGCTTGAGGTTTGCTGTGTCTTGTCTGTGAGAAAGATCTCTGTCAATATTGATGTACTTGCGCAAGAGCCACTCGGATGCTAACCCCCCGCCGAGGGCGGCCGTGGGCGCGGAAAGTCACGGCACGGCGGTCGTGCGAAGCATCCTCGTCCGTGTTGTCCGGGCACGGGCGCGCTTTGTGCGGCGCCGCTGGCGGTGATGCCCGACAAGGCTTCACGGCGTCGCGGCCCAGGGCTCCACCTCCCTGGCGAACGCATCGCGAGAAGCGAGGTCCAATGAGGATCCACACAACCATGCGACGACGGATCGCGCTCAGCGCGGTCGGCGTTCTCGTCGCCGGCACCATCACCCTCATCGCCGACGCCGCCTACGCGGCACCGGGGTGCCGGGTCACGTACACGAAAGCGTGGGAGGGCGGTGGCGGGTTCGGCGCGAACATCACCATCACCAACATCGGCGATCCGTTCAGCAGCTGGACGCTGGCGTTCACCTTCCCTTCCTCGACCCAGCGGGTCACCAACGGCTGGTCGGCGAACTGGACCCAGTCGGGCCAGAACGTCACCGCCACGAGCATGAGCTGGAACGGCAACCTGGCGACGAACGCGTCGGCCAGCATCGGCTTCAACGGGACCGGCTCCGGCGCCAACCCGACGTCGTTCACGGTCAACGGCACGGCGTGCAACAACACCACCCCGACGAGCGCCGCGCCCACCACCCGGCCGCCGACCTCCTCAGTCGTCACCACGCGGCCGCCGACCAGTCGGCCGCCCACCACCCGGCCGCCGACCTCCGCGGTCCCGACGTCCTCCGTCCCGACGTCCTCCGTCCCGACCTCGGGGCCGGTCGTGACGACGGGCAGCTCGCCGTACACGGCGGAGTTCCTCGCGCAGTACGCCAAGATCAAGGACCCGGCCAACGGGTACTTCTCCCCCGAGGGCGTGCCCTACCACTCCATCGAGACGCTGATGGTGGAGGCGCCCGACCACGGTCACGAGACCACGTCCGAGGCGTACAGCTTCTGGCTGTGGCTGGAGGCCCAGTACGGCCGGGCGACCGGCAACTGGACCCCGTTCAACAACGCGTGGGTCAACATGGAGACCTACATCATCCCCACGTCGGCGGGCCAGCCCGGCGGTCAGTCCACGTACAACCCGTCCGACCCGGCCGACTACGCGCCGGAGCGGCCGCAGCCCAGCCAGTACCCGGTGTCCCTGAGCACCAGCGTCATCGCCGGGCAGGACCCGCTGAGCGCCGAGCTGGCCTCGACGTACGGCAACAAGCTCATCTACGGCATGCACTGGCTGCTCGACGTCGACGACGTCTACGGCTTCGGCACCGGCCGCGCGACGACCCCGGAGTGCGGCGACAACACCAAGCGGGTCACCTATATCAACACGTACCAGCGTGGTCCGCAGGAGTCGGTCTGGGAGACCGTCCCGCACCCGTCGTGTGAGACGCTGCGGTACGGCCAGAGCGGCTACGGCTACCCGCCGCTGTTCATCTCGGGTTCCGGGCAGACGGCGCAGTGGCGCTACACCAACGCTCCCGACGCGGACGCCCGCGCGGTGCAGGCCGCCTACTGGGCGCTGCAGTGGGCGACGGCCCAGGGCCGGCAGTCGCAGATCTCCTCGACCATCACCAAGGCCGCGAAGATGGGCGACTACCTGCGCTACGCCATGTACGACAAGTACTTCAAGAACCCCGGCTGCACGTCGCCGACCTGCGCCGCGGGCTCCGGCAAGAGCAGCTCGTCGTACATGCTGACCTGGTACTACGCGTGGGGCGGCGACAACGCCGGCTCGTGGGCGTGGCGGATCGGCTCCAGCCACTGGCACCAGGGTTACCAGAACCCGTTCGCCGCCTGGATCCTCTCCTCCGCCGGCCCGGCGGCGCTGCGCCCGCAGTCGCCGACCGCCGCGACCGACTGGAACACCAGCCTGACCCGGCAGCTCGACTCGTACCTGTGGCTGCAGTCCGCCGAGGGCGCCATCGCCGGCGGCGCGACGAACAGCTGGAACGGCGCGTACGAGGCGCCGCCGTCCGGGACGCCGACCTTCTACGGGTGGGCGTACGACTGGCAGCCGGTGTTCCACGACCCGCCCAGCAACCGTTGGTTCGGTTTCCAGGCGTGGTCGCTGGAGCGCGTCGCCGAGTACTACTGGGTGACCGGTGACGCCAAGGCCAAGACGATCCTCGACAAGTGGGTCGCCTGGGCGATCGGCCAGACCACCTGCTCGGCCACGTCGTACGCGTTCCCGTCCGACCTGAACTGGACGGGCCAGCCCGCCGCCAGCTTCAGCGGCGGCACGCCGGCGGCGAACACGAACCTGCACGTCACAGTGGCCAACACGACGCAGGACGTCGGCGTCGCGGCGGCGTACATCCGCACCCTGACCTGGTACGCGGCGAAGGCGAACAACACGTCCGCCAAGAACACCGCCAAGTGCCTGCTCGACGGCGTCCTGTCCAAGAAGGACGCGCAGGGCGTGTCGGTCGCGGAGACCCGCGAGGACTACAACCGGTTCGACGACGTGTGGAGCTCGTCGTCGCAGGCGGGCCTCTACGTGCCGTCGAGCTTCACGGGCACCATGCCCAACGGTGACCCGATCAGCTCCAGCAGCACGTTCCTCAGTATCCGTTCCTTCCTGCGCAGCGACCCGCAGTGGAGCAAGGTCCAGGCGTACCTCAACGGTGGCGCGGCACCGACCTTCACCTACCACCGGTTCTGGGCGCAGGCGGACATCGCCATGGCGGCGGCCGACTACGGGAACCTGTTCCCGTCCGGCTGACCGTCCCCGGTGACTCGTGGTAAGCGCGAGACCACGGGCCACCCGACCCGGGCGGGGCGGCACACGCCGCCCCGCCCGGCGCCGCCCCGCCGCCGTGACCCGCCCAGAACGGGTAGTCGGGCAGCGGCAGTCGGCGGAACCGCTTCTCCATCAGCGCGACGGCCTCGTCGTCCAATGGGCCCGCCGCGAACCGGCGGATGAAGTGCCAGGCGCCGACCCGCGTCATCGCCGGCGCTAGCCAACTCTTGATGGAGATCCAAGGTCGTGCCCTCCCGAAATAGACCTTGGTACGAAACACGCGGTTATCCGCGTGTCCCGTACCAAGATTAACTAGCGTCCCAATCTTGATCCGGTGCGCGACGGTTCGCCGTTGGCATAACCGAGTGCCTAATGAGTGATCACTCATTAGGCTGGCGGCGTGACTGAACAGCCCGTGCCGCTCACCCGCCGACGCAGCTCGCCGCTGCCGCCGGATGAGCGGCGCGCCGCTCTGGTGGCGGCCACCAGCCCGCTCATCCGGATGCACGGCCTCAACGTGCCCACCAGGCTCATCGCCGAGGCGGCCGGCGTGGCGGAGGGCACCATTTTCCGGGTATTCCCGGATAAGAACGCACTACTCCGGGCAGCCCTGGCGGAGATTTTCGACCCGGCGCCGACGATCCGTGCGCTGCGGGACATCCCGCCGAGCTGTTCGCTGCAGGTGCGGCTGGCGACAGCGGCGACCATCGTCGCGCACCGGATGGCGGCCAACGCGCCCGTCATCGCGGCCATGCGCAGCCCCGAGGCCCACGCGGTGCTGGCCGGGGATCCGTTCATGGGCGACCCGCGCGCCGCGCTGCACACCATCGTCGAGACCATCGCCGACATGATCCGGCCGGACGCGGACAAGCTCCGGCGCTCCCCCATCACCACGGCCCAGCTGCTCATCAGCATGGTGATCCTGACCTCGCGCGGCATGGTGGGCCCCGATCACCTCACCGGCGGGGAACTCGCCGACCTGCTGTTGAACGGACTCATCCAACGATCCACCGGAGACGACCAGTGCTGATCAGACTGCTGCGCAGATTCCTGCGCCCGTACACGGGGGCGATCAGTGCCGTCGTGGCGCTGCAGCTCGTGCAGACCCTCGCCACGCTCTACCTACCCACCCTGAACGCCGACATCATCGACAAGGGCGTCGTCACCGGCGACATCGGATACATCATCCGTCTCGGCGGGGCGATGCTCGCCGTCACGCTCCTTCAGGTGGTGTGCTCGATCGCGGCCGTCTACTACGGCGCCCAGGTCGCCACCGGCATCGGCCGCGACATCCGCGCCTCCGTGTTCGGCCGGGTCCAGACCTTCTCGGCCCGGGAGGTGGGCCGCTTCGGCGCCCCGTCCCTGATCACCCGGACCACGAACGACGTCCAGCAGGTGCAGATGCTCACGCTCATGACGCTGACGCTCATGGTGTCGGCGCCGATCATGTGCGTCGGCGGCATCATCCTCGCCCTCAAGCAGGACGTGCCGCTGTCCAGCCTGCTGCTCGTCATCGTCCCGGCGCTGGTCGGCGTCATCGGCATCGCCGTGGTGAAGATGCGGCCGCTGTTCCGGTCCATGCAGGTGCGCATCGACACCCTCAACCGCGTGCTGCGCGAGCAGATCACCGGCATCCGGGTCATCCGCGCGTTCGTCCGCGACGAGCACGAGCAGGCCCGGTTCGCCGGGGCCAACCGCGAGCTCACGGACGTCTCGCTGGGCGCCGGCCGGCTGATGGCGACGATGTTCCCCGCCGTCATGTTCGTGATCAACGTATCCAGCGTGGCCGTGATCTGGTTCGGTGGCCACCGGGTGGCCAGCGGCGGCATGGAGATCGGCGCGCTCACGGCGTTCCTGAGCTACCTCATGCAGATCCTCATGGCCGTGATGATGGCGACCTTCATGTTCGTCATGGTGCCGCGCGCCGAGGTCTGCGCCGAGCGCATCGAGGAGGTGCTCGCCACCGAGACCAGCGTGACGCCGCCCGCGATGCCCGTCACGCCGTCCACCTCGCGCGGCGACCTGGTCCTGCGCGACGTCTCGTTCCGTTACCCCGGCGCGGAGGAGCCGGTGGTCAAGGGCATCGACCTGGTGGCCCGGCCAGGCGAGGTAACAGCGATCATCGGGAGTACGGGCAGCGGCAAGACCACCGTCCTCAACCTCATCCCCCGGTTGTACGACGCGACAGAAGGTTCGGTCGACATCGACGGCGTCGACGTTCGTGACCTGGACCCGGCGCACCTGGCGACCATCATCGGCCTCGTCCCGCAGAAGCCCTACCTGTTCAGCGGCACCGTCGCGAGCAACCTGCGGTACGGCCGGCCGGACGCCACGGACGAGGAGCTGTGGCGCGCGCTGGAGGTCGCCCAGGCCCGCGACTTCGTGGAGAAGATGCCCGAGCAGCTCGACGCCCCGATCGCGCAGGGCGGCACGAACGTCTCGGGCGGCCAGCGCCAGCGCCTCGCGATCGCCCGCGCGGTGGTACGCCAGCCGAAGATCTACCTCTTCGACGACTCGTTCTCCGCGCTGGACTACGCCACCGACGCGGCGCTGCGGGCCGCGCTGGCCAGCGAGACGACGAACGCCACGGTCGTCATCGTGGCGCAGCGGGTCAGCACGATCCGCTCGGCCGACCGCATCGTCGTCCTCGACGAGGGTCAGGTCGTCGGCGTCGGCACGCACGGCGAACTGATGGCCGGCAACGAGACGTACCGGGAGATCGTCCTGTCCCAGCTCACCGAGCAGGAGGCCGCGGCATGAGCCAGGCAGGTAACCAGCCCGTGCGTCGCGGCCCCGGCGGGCCGTTCGGCGCCATGATGGGCGGCGGCGCGCCGCCCGCCAAGCCGCTCGACTTCAAGGGCTCGACCAAGCGGCTGCTGGGCATGCTGCGCCCCGAGCGCAACACGGTCATCGCCGCCCTGGTCATGGGCATCACGAGCGTGTTCCTGTCGGTGCTCGGGCCGCGCATCCTCGGGCACGCGACCGACCTGGTGTTCTCCGGCTTCGTCGGCGCCAAACTGCCGGCCGGCATCACCAAGGAGCAGGCCATCGAGGGCCTGCGCGCGCAGGGCGATAACCGGATGGCCGACCTGCTCAGCGGCATGGCGGTCACGCCCGGCCAGGGCATCGACTTCGACGCCGTCGGCAGGGTGCTGCTGTGGGTGCTCGTCATCTACGTCGCCGCTTCGCTGTTCGGTCTGCTGCAGGGGCGGCTCACCACGCTGGCCGTGCAGAAGACGATCTACCGGCTGCGCGAGCAGGTCGAGGAGAAGCTCGGCCGGCTGCCGCTGAGCTACTTCGACAAGCAGCCGCGCGGCGAGGTGCTCAGCCGGGCGACGAACGACACCGACAACGTCGCCCAGACGCTGCAGCAGACGCTGAGCATGCTCATCACGTCCGTACTGACGATCATCGGCGTACTCGGCATGATGTTCTGGATCTCACCGTTGCTGGCGGTCATCGCGCTCGTGGCGGTGCCGCTGTCGGTGGTGCTCACCGCGAAGATCGGTAAGCGCGCGCAGAAGCAGTTCATCGCCCAGTGGGCGACGACGGGCCGGCTCAACGCGCACATCGAGGAGAACTTCACCGGGCACTCGCTGGTGAAGGTGTTCGGCCGGCAGGCCGAGGCCGAGGAGATGTTCGCCAGACACAACGGCGAGCTGTACGGGTCGAGCTTCAAGGCGCAGTTCATCTCGGGCACGATCCAGCCGGCGATGATGTTCATCGGCAACCTGACCTATGTGATCATCGCGGTGCTCGGCGCGCTGCGGGTCGCGAACGGCGGCATGACGCTGGGCGAGGTGCAGGCGTTCATCCAGTACTCGCGCCAGTTCACCCAGCCGCTGACCCAGGTGGCGAGCATGGCCAACCTGGTGCAGTCCGGCATCGCGTCGGCGGAGCGGGTGTTCGAGCTGCTCGACGCGCCCGAGCAGGAGGCCGACCCGGTCGAGCCGGCGCGGCCGTCGCCGCTGCGCGGGCGGGTCGTGTTCGAGCACGTCGGGTTCAGCTACGACCCGCAGCGGCCGCTCATCGAGGACCTGTCGCTGGTGGCCGAGCCGGGTCAGACGATCGCGATCGTCGGCCCGACCGGCGCGGGCAAGACCACGCTGGTCAACCTGCTGATGCGGTTCTACGAGGTCGACCGGGGCCGGATCACCCTCGACGGGGTGGACATCAGGACGATGTCCCGGGAGGACCTGCGCTCCGCGATCGGCATGGTGCTGCAGGACACGTGGCTGTTCGGCGGTTCGATCGAGGACAACATCGCGTACGGCGCGGAGGGCGCGACCGTGTCGCACGAGCGGCTCGTGGAGGCGGCGCAGGCCACGCACGTCGACCGGTTCGTACGCACGCTGCCCGACGGCTACGCCACGGTCATCGACGAGGAGGGCGGCAACGTCTCGGCGGGCGAGAAGCAGCTCATCACGATCGCCCGGGCGTTCCTGGCCGAGCCGACGATCCTCATCCTGGACGAGGCGACCAGCTCGGTGGACACCCGCACCGAGGTGCT
This sequence comes from Luedemannella flava, assembly GCF_039528515.1. NCBI lineage: Bacteria > Bacillati > Actinomycetota > Actinomycetes > Micromonosporales > Micromonosporaceae > Luedemannella > Luedemannella flava. The sequence continues at coordinate 15,482 of NZ_BAAALT010000060.1, read as the reverse complement.
CATCCAGCGCGCGATGAGCACCCTGCGCACGGGCCGGACGAGCTTCGTCATCGCGCACCGGCTCTCCACCATCCGCAACGCGGACCTGATCCTCGTGATGGAGAACGGCGCGATCGTCGAGCAGGGCACCCACGACGAGCTGATCTCGGCCGACGGGGCGTACGCGCGCCTCTACGCCGCGCAGTTCGCCGAGCCGCTGGCCGAGGTCGACTGACCGCGACGGGGCGCGGCGACAAGCCCCAACAGTCGCCGCGCCCCGTCCTCCCTCCGCTGCCCGGTCAGTACTCCCCGAACACCTTCAGCGCCGGCAGGGCCTTACCGGAATAGTCGAACACCGCCTGGTTCTCCCAGGCGTTGCCGGAGGTCGGGTCGGCCGGGTCCCAGCCGCTGCCCGCGACGGCCGTCCAGGCCGGCTCCCAGTAGAAGACGCCCAGACCCCGGCCGCCGGGCACGGCCGCGACCACGTTGAACATGTCCCGCAGCGCCCGGGCCTGGCCCTCGGGCGTGGCCGGGTAGCCGGACGTGGCCTGCAGCGACGGGTTGAAGATGTTCTCCAGCGCGTCGTCCTGCTCCTGCGTGAACCCGTACGCCGTCTCGACCACCATGATGTCCTTGTCGTACCGCTTGACCAGGTCGAGCAGGTTGGCCTGCAGGTAGCCGAGCGGCCCGTGCCAGTACGTGTAGTGCGACACCGCGATGACGTCGAACGGCACGCCCCGGCTGACGGCGTTGTCGAACCACCAGACGTGGCCGCCGTTGTTGCCGCCCTCGGCGAGGTGCAGCGCGACCTTCGTGTGCGGCGAAGCGGCGGTGACCGCCGTGCTGCCGGCGGTGAGCAGGGCGGCCATGCCGTCCCAGTTGTCCCACCGGCCGTCCGGCCAGAGCAGACCGCCGTTGATCTCATTGCCGATCTGGGCCATGTCGGCCGGAGTGTGCTGCCTGCGCAGCGCGGCCAGCACGTCGTACGTGTAGTCGTAGACGGCCTGCTTGAGCTCGTCGAACGGCAGCGACGCCCAGGCGGCCGGCTTGTTCTGCTTGCCGGGGTCGGCCCACGAGTCGGAGTAGTGGAAGTCGACGAGCAGCTTCATGCCGCGCGCCTTGGCCCGCTTGGCCATGGCGAGCACCTGCGTTCTGTTGCTGTACCCGTCGGCGGGGTTCACCCAGAGCTTGAGCCGGGCGTAGTTGACCCCGTTGTCCGCGAGGATCTTCAGGGCGTCGCCCTTGCGCCCCTTCGCGTCGAGGTACACCGCGCCGTGGTCCTCGTTCTTCTTCAGTGAGGACACGTCGGCGCCGGAGATGTCGACCCTGCCGGCGTCGCCGGGGGTCAGGCTGACCGCGTCGACGTTGAGCCAACTGCCGGCCACGCCGTCGGAGTGCACGCCGATGGTGCACGCGCCGCCCCTGACGGGGGTGGACAGCACGATCTGCACCCACCACTCGGGCCCGGTGCGCGGCAACGTGATGGTGCGCTGCGGGCCGCCGCAGTCGCGCAGGAACAGGTACGCGGCGGTCTGGTCGCCGCTGGTGCGCACCGACGCGCGCAGCGTGTAGGGGCCCCTGCCCAGGCCGGTCACCCGCTGCAGGGTCTCCACCTGGTACGCCGACGCCGACCAGTGGGTGAGCCGGAAAGACCCGCCGGCGCCGCCCGCCTCGGTGTAACTGGCCCCGGCCTGCCCGACCTCGGACCAGCCGGTGGGCGCGGCGACGCCGGTCGCGTCGTCCTCGAAGTCGGGGTTGACCACGGCGGCCGGGGTAGGCGCCGGCTTGCCGGAACCGGCGGACGCGACGCCGGGAACGATCGCCATGGCGACCGCGAGCGCGCCGACGCCGGCCAGCCGCACAGGCCGCCGGCGAAACAGTTGCCTGCTGAGCATAGTGCCTCTCTCGGGGGACGGAAGGTCACAAAATTGGGAGCGCTCACAGCGGCTTAACCATGTATTCATCTGCGAATGAGTCGTACTGATCTGTGAGCGCTCACAACACCACCGATGGCGTGCGCTGTCAATACATCAATCCACAACGGACGCTGGTCGGGCGGTCTCAGGCCGGGTCGACGGCGACGTTGTCCGGGTGCGCCCGGTCCACCCGCACCGGAAGGACCATGCCGGGCTGGCTGGAGTCCCACGCGTCGCGGCCGCGGAGTATGTGCCGGATCGCCACGGCGACGAAGGTCAGAACCCGCAGTGTGGTCCGCATGGCTGACAGGCTAGGGCAGCGGGAAAAGACCGGCGCGGACATCGAAATGTGTCACACCGGCGTCATACACTTTTCGCCGACGTCACCGGACCGCTGTCGCGAAGGGAGACGGTGCGTTGTCGGAGAAGTACTCCCGCCGGGATTTCCTCACCGGTGTGCTGATCAGTGGCACTCTCAGCACCGCGGCGCTCAGCCTCTTCCCGGGCAGCCGCAGCCCTGTCCACGTCGAGCTGCGGCTCCTCAGCGGCGTCGACCCCACGGGGGCCCGCCAGCTCCTGGTCGACATGTGGAACCGCGCCAACCCGAACACCACCGTGCACCTGATCGGCTCCGAGGGTGCCACCGGCGACCAGCGCAAGCAGATGGAGACCGACGCCCGCAAGGGCGTCGTCGACATCGTCAACCTCGACACCATTCACATCAGGGCGTTCGTCGACCAGAACCTCATCGTGCCGGTCGAGGTCGACGACACCGAGGTGTTCCTCGCCCCCACCATCCGTGCCAACCGCGTCGACGGTGCTGCCGACCGGCTGTGGGCGGTGCCGTTCAACACCGACGTCGGCATGCTCTTCGAACGGACACCGGCCGGCGCGCGCCCCGGCACGCCCAAGCTCGCCCAGGTCATCGACCGGCTGCCCGCGGGCGGGCTGCAGTTCGTCGGGCAGCTCGCGCCGAGCTCATCGGCCTCGCACGAGGCGTTCGTCATCAACATCCTCGAACACGCCCTGTCCCGCGACCCCAAAATCATCGACGCGGACGGCACCCCCGTCTACGACCTCGCCACGTGGCAGCAGGCAGTGGAACCGCTGCACCGGGCGCTGCGCGACGGGCGCGTCGCCGCGACCAGCTCCGAGGACGAGACGCTGGCCCGGTTCACCACCGACCCCCGACCCCGCTACATGCGCAACTGGCCCGTCGCCTACCGCAACCTGCAGAAGAACCTCGACGAGGACGCCCGCGCCGGGCGCATCGAAGTGTCCAAGCTGCCTATCGGCGTCCTCGGCGGGCAGAGCCTGGCTGTTGTCGCCGGCTCCCCCCACCACGGGCGCGCCACCGAGGTCATCCACTTCCTCACCGGCGAGCAGGCACAGAAGGTGATCGCCGCCCACGGCCTGGCGCCCACCCGACTGTCCGCGTACAACGACTCGAACCTGCGGGCGTTCGTGCCGCACCTTACGGCCGTCCGGGGCGCGGTCGAGGAGGCCCGGCCACGGCCGGCGCACCGCAACTACGCCGCCTTCGCTCAGGCGGTCAGCGACCACCTCCGGCGCCTGCTGTCCGACGACACCCCGCTGCCGTCCAGGTTCATCGACGAGATGCGCGACGCGCTGGCGTAGCCGACCCCGAGGAGCAGCCCGTGAAGGTGGAGATCTGGCAGGTCCCGATCCTCGTGATGGCCGCTGTCGTCGCCCTGGAGTTCATCGGCGGCACGGTCCTCGGCTGGCTGCGCCGCAACCGGCCCGCCGCCGCACCCGCGGCCCCGCGACCGGGCAGCTATCTGCGCATCGCCGTGCACGCGGTGCTGGCGCTCGCCGCGACCGCGCTGTTGGTGGCCATGTTCATGAACATGGGCACGTCGACCGGCGCGAAGGTGACCACGCTGGCCTCGATGGTGATCGACCTGGTGGCGGTGCGGCTGACCTATCAGTCCATTCAGCAGATGAAGGCCGACAACGAGGCCCGCCAGGCGCTGCGGTCGTCGCCCGGCGCGGGCGACGCTCCGGCTAGCTGACCAGTGGCGAGTCCTCAGCCGCGCCCGAGGTTGCGGATAATCAGTCGATCTGGTCGAGGGCCTTGAAGATGCGCTTCTCGGAGATCGGGTACGCCGTGCCGAGCGTCTGTGCGAAGTAGCTGACCCGCAGCTCCTCGATCATCCAGCGGATCGCGACGATGTCCGGCTCGGCGGCGCGGGCGGCGCTCACCTCGGCCAGCAGCGCGTCGTACTCCTCCTTGACCCGGGCCACGTCGTCGGCGAGCTGGTCGTCGCGGGCCGGGTTGGTCGGCAGCTTGTCCAGCCGCGCCACGATCGCGCGCAGGTAGCGGGGCAGGTCGGACAGGTGCGACCAGCCGACCTCGGTGACGAAGCCGGCGTGCACGAGCTTGTCGAGCTGGTCGCGGATGTCGGCCTTCGCGCCGGCGTAGACAGCCGGGGCGAACGTGGGCGTCTCCAGGCGCGTGCGGACCTCGTGAGCGGCCGTGAGCACCTTCTCCACCGCGCTCACGACGCCCAGCGTCACGTCGACCAGGTCGGCGCGGACCGCGTCGCGCAGGGCGGCGAAGCCGGCCTCGTCCCAGGCGGGGCCGCCCGCGTCGGTCATGAGCTTGTCCACCGAGGCGGCCACGCAGTCGTCCAGCAGGGCGGGGACGCCGCCGTGCGGGTTGCGCATCAGCGCCAGCTTCACCGCGGCGGACAGCTGCTTGCCGAGGAACGGCACCGGGGACGGGATCGTCAGCAGGAGCAACCGGCGCGTGCCACGCCACATGGCGTACTTCTGCTCCTCGGCGCTGGCGAAGACGCGGACGGCGACCGACGCGTTCTGGTCGACGAGCGCGGGGTAGCCGGTGACCCGGAAGCCGCCGCGGGAGCGCTCGACCGACCGTTGCAGGGTCCCGCCCGGCCAGGTCTTGAGGCCGGTGCGCTCGATGTCGTCGGCGGCCGCCGCGATCGTGGCGCGGACCTTGGGGCGCAGCTGGGCGCGCAGGGCGTCGAGGTCCTTGCCCTCGGCGACCGGCCTGCCCTGGTCGTCCTCGACGCGGAACGTCATCCGCAGGTGGTCAGGGAGCTTGTCGAGCTGCCAGGCCGCCGGGTCGATCACGACGGCGGTCATCCGGCGCAGCTCGCGCTCCAGCGCCGGCAGCAGACCGCCCGACGGCGCGCCCAGTCGCTCCAGCACCGCCTTCGCCGTGTCCGGCACCGGAACGAAGTTGACCCGGAGCTGTTTGGGCAGGCCCCGCAGCAGCGCGGTGATCAGCTCTTCGCGCAGGCCGGGGATCTGCCAGTCGAAGCCCTCCGCGCTGAGCCCCTGCAGGGCCGGCAGCGGAATGTGGACGGTGACGCCGTCGGCGGCCGCGCCGGGCTCGAACTGGTACGTCAGGGACAGCGACACGTTGCCCGCCACCCAGCGGTCGGGGTAGTCGGCCGCGGCGATCCGGGCGGCGACCTCGTTGACCAGCATCGATTTCTCGAAGTTGAGCAGGTCCGGGTCGTCGCGGCGGGCCTTGCGCCACCAGCTGTCGAAGTGCCGCCCCGACACGATGTCGTCGGGCAGCCGCTGGTCGTAGAAGGCGAACAACGTCTCGTCGTCGACGAGGATGTCCCGGCGCCGGGTGCGGTTCTCCAGCTCCTCGACCTCGTCCAGCAGCGCGCGGTTGGCCTCGAAGAAATGATGGTGGGTACGCCAGTCGCCCTCGACCAGGGCGTGCCGGATGAACAGCTCGCGGGACAGGACGGGGTCGACCCGGCCGAAGTTGATCGCGCGCCGGGCCACGATCGGCAGCCCGTACAGGGTGACCTTCTCGTAGGCGATGACGGCGGCCTGCTTCATCTCCCAGTGCGGCTCGGAGTAGCTGCGCTTGACCAGGTGCCTGGCGAGCGGCTCGACCCACTCGGGGTCGATGCGGGCGTTCACCCGCGCCCACAGTTTGCTCGTCTCGACCAGCTCGGCGGACATGAGCCAGCGCGGGCTCTTCTTGAAGAGCACCGAGCCGGGGAAGATCGCGAACCGGCCGCCGCGCGCGCCCAGGTAGTCGCGCTTGTCGGGGTCGTAGAGGCCGATGTGGGACAGGAGGCCGGCGAGCAGCGCGGTATGCACCTTCGCGGCCTCGGCCGGCTCGCGGTTGAGGGAGAACTTGAGGCTCTTCGCGACCTGGCGCACCTGGGAGACCAGGTCCTGCCACTCCCGTACCCGCAGGTAGTTGAGGTATTCGTTCTTACACAGGCGACGGAACTGGTTGCTGGACAGCTCCTTGCGCTTCTCGACGAGGTAGCGCCACAGGTTGAGCAGGGCTATGAAGTCGGACTCGGGGTCGGCGAAACGGGCGTGCGACTGGGTCGCCTGCGCCTGCTTGTCGACGGGGCGCTCGCGGGGGTCCTGAATGGACAGTGCGGCCGCGATCACGATGACCTCGTCGAGACAGCCGTTGCGGTCGGCCTCCAGCACCATGCGGGCCAGCCGCGGGTCGATGGGCAGCGCGGCGAGCTGGCGGCCGGTCCTCGTCAGCCGCTTGTCCTCCAGGGCGCCCAGCTCCTGCAGCAGCGCCATGCCGTCGGCGATGTTGCGCTTCTCCGGAGGGTCGAGGAACGGGAACTCGGCCACCTCGCCCAGCTCCAGCGCGGTCATCTGCAGGATGACGGACGCGAGGTTCGTGCGCAGGATCTCCGGGTCGGTGTACTCGGGCCGGTTGACGAAGTCCTGCTCGTCGTAGAGGCGGATGCAGATGCCGTCCGAGGTGCGGCCGCAGCGGCCCTTGCGCTGGTTGGCCGACGCCTGCGAGACCGGCTCGATCGGCAGCCGCTGCACCTTGAGCCGGTGGCTGTAGCGGGAGATGCGGGCGGTGCCCGGGTCGATGACGTACTTGATGCCGGGGACCGTCAGGGACGTCTCGGCGACGTTCGTCGCGAGGACGATGCGCCGGCCCGTGTGTGGCTGGAACACCCGGTGCTGCTCGGCCGTGGACAGGCGGGCGTAGAGCGGCAGGACCTCGGTGAAGCGGAGGTCCGCTTTACTGAGCGCGTCGGCCGTGTCGCGGATCTCCCGCTCGCCGCTGAGGAAGACCAGGATGTCGCCGGGACCCTCGCGCTCCAGCTCGCGCACCGCGTCGAGGATCGCCTCGGTCTGGTCCCGCAGGACGTCCTCATCCTCGTCGCTCGTCTCGATCAGCGGCCGGTAGCGGACCTCGACCGGGTAGGTGCGGCCGGACACCTCGATGATCGGTGCGTCGCCGAAGTGCCGGGAGAACCGCTCGGGGTCGATCGTCGCCGACGTGATGATGAGCTTCAGATCGGGCCGTTTAGGCAGAATCTGCTTGAGTACGCCCAGAATAAAGTCGATGTTGAGCGACCGCTCGTGCGCCTCGTCGATGATGAGCGTGTCGTACTGGCGCAGCAGGCGGTCGTGCGCCAGCTCGGCCAGCAGGATGCCGTCGGTCATCAGCTTGACCATGGTGTCGCCGCCGACCTGGTCGGTGAAGCGCACCTTGTAGCCGACCAGCTCGCCGAGCTGGGTGCCCAGCTCCTCCGCGATGCGGTCGGCGACGGTCCGCGCCGCGAGCCGTCTCGGCTGGGTGTGACCGATCATGCCGCGTACGCCGCGACCGGCCGCGAGGCACAGCTTGGGCAGCTGGGTGGTCTTGCCGGAGCCCGTCTCGCCGGCCACGATCACGACCTGGTGCTTATGGATGGCCTCCAGGAGGTCGTCGCGGCGCTGGCTGACCGGGAGTTCCTCGGGGTACGTGATCGCGGGGATCTTGGCTTTCTTCTCCGCGAGGCTCAGCTCCGCGAGCTCGATCTCGGCTTCGATCTCGGCGAACGCCCTGGTGGCGGCGTCGGGATTGCGGATCTTTCGGGCACCGTCGAGCCGACGGCGCAGCCGACCCTCGTCCCGGAGGGTCAGCTCGGCGAGGCGGGAGCGCAGCTGATCAGGTGTAGCCATGGCCTGGCAAGAATAGGCATACCGGGCGCCGAGGCGCCTTCGGGTTTCGGCATTGCCACATCCTGCGTCATGATCACCAAGCGGTGCGTAACTTGTGGCAGAGTTCTCCCGTGGCAGATGAACAGCGCGTTGACCCCTCCTGCGCCATGACGCGCGGTGAGAACCCGCCACACGTGGGACCCCGCACGCTTGTCGCCGTCTTCGACACCCCCGTCGCGACGTACCTGCAGCATTTCGCCCGGGACGTCGGCTTCCGCACCGTCCTGCTCGACCCGGACTCGGATCGCCTGTCCTGGGCCGAATGGCGCTACGCCGACCACGTCACGACCCTGCCGAGCGAGGACTTCGTCGACCGGACCACGGACGTGGTGATGACCGACCACGAACGCCCCGAGCTGGGCAAGGTGCTGGAACAGACGCTCCGCCTGCCGGCCCGCTGGATCGGGGTCGTCGGCAGCCCCCGGCACCCGGCGCCGTACGTGGCCGAGCTGCGCCAGATGGGCGTCCCCGACGGGGTCATCTCCCGCATCCACCGGCCGGCCGGGCTGAACATCGGCTCCGCGTCGCCGCCGGAGATCGCCGTCTCGATCCTCGCGGGCCTTATCGCCGATCGGAACCGGAGACCGGGCGGCTTCCTGTTCTGAGGTTGTGTCCCCTCGGCCGCGTGGTAGAACCACGGCCATGACCGTGATCGCCGCCCCGTCCAACGAACAGCGCTGGTGGCGTTTGTCCATCGTCACCGGCGCCGTCGTGGCCGCCGCCGTGGTGGCCGCGGCCATCTGGGCGCCGGAGAGCTGGTCGTGGCTGCCCGACCCCATGACGCCGGCCTTCGTCGGCGGCGCGGTCACCTTCAGCCTGATCGTCTACGGCATCCGCCGAGGGCAGCCATTGGTCGCCACCCCTCGGGGCCTGGCCGTTCGATCCGCCGTACCGGCCGCCACGGCCGTGACGTTCCTGATGGTCCTGGCCGGTGCTCTGGCGGGCAGGGCAGCCAACCGATGGATGAGACTGTCGGAGCAGGCGGAGTTCATGGATCAGCCCATCGCCATCGCCGTGACCCTTACCGCCCTGGCGCTCACGGTCGTCCTCGTGCCCGCAGTTCCAGCGGCCTGGCATGGGTACGCCGTGGAACTGACGCCCGAGGGCCTCGATGTCCGGGCGGCGTTCCACCGGCGACGGATTCCGTGGAAGGCGCTGGCGCCAGACACCCCGACCCGGCAGCTGTGGCCGGGGGGACGGGTCGAGCTGACCGTGGCCCGACCCGACCTGGTGACGCAACACGGCCCCAACCTGGGGTACGGCACGCGGGAGCGGCCGGCGCTGCGCCTCGACGCGAACACCCACCTCGTCGTCGTGGACGCCATCCGCTGGTACGTCGAGCAGCCAATCGAGCGCGAAGCGATCGCCACGCCCGAGGGCCGCGAACGCCTGACCGTGCACCTTGTGGAGGCCCGGCGAGTGCCCGTGGTGCCGGTCGCGGCGTCGAAGCCGTTGAGCGTGACGGGGCGGCTCCGGTTCCCCCGGATGACGACGTTGGTCATCTGCCTCACGCTGGTCGCCGGGGTGCTGGCATCGGTGGCCGACCTCGTGATCACCTACGTCTTCGAGAACGACCTGCTCGCCGCTGAGCGCGCCGCGCGCGAGGAGTTCGACCCGGTCGTGGAGGGCGAGGTGTTCTTCACGACGGACACGTTGGCCTTCGCCCGCGGCTGGGCCGGGTTCACCGTCTTCGCCTCGGTGATCATCTGCCTGGGCCTGGCCCTGCTCATCCGACCGGCGCTCCGCGGCTCAGCACCGGCCCGGGCGACGCTCGCCACCGTCCTCGGCGTGGTGGGCGTCGTGCTCCTCTGCCCCTGCGTCGGAATCCTGACCGTGCCCTCGTCATCAGAAGAGGGCACCTTCCTGGCCGACGTCTGGAGCCCGCTGCGCCTGCTGGCGAACGCTCTCATCGCCGGGCTCGCCATAGCCGCGGCCGTCCTAGTCCTCACCTCGTCCCGGACGCCCCGCGGGCCTGTGGAGTCCACAGGCCCTCGGGCAACCATGTCGTAGCGACCTGCTGGTCGTCGGGCAGCAGTCGGAATGCCGCATGCTCGGTGAGTGGCCGCATGGTGCGGAAGTCCCGACGATCCAGGGTCAGGATCTGGTTGGTGCGATAGCGAGCCGCGATGGCGACATTGACCGCGTCGGTCAGGTCCAGATCAAGGTCGTAGTACTGCTGGCGCACAGACAACGCGCTGCCCAGGAGCGCTCCGTCGACGTCGGCGACCACGGCACGGGTATCCGCCACCCGCGCCCGGATCCGCTCAGGCACCCTGTCGGCCGCCTTCACGTCTTCGGCCGTCACCGGACCACCGAGATCCAGCGGCTCATCGAAGAACGGGTCCGTCCACTGACGACTCGCCATGGCGGCAAGGTGGACACCCTCGCGAATGATCGCCGCCTCCGGCACACCGCCCATCGTCCGGCCAGCCGATCCGGCCGCTCTTGAAGCGCAGACCGGCCGCGCGGTATTCGGTGAACAACGACACATCATCCCAGGACGAGATATCGATGACTACGCCGCCGTCGGCCTCTATGCATTGCTGCTCGGCAGCACGACAAGGTGACATGACACCACCCTTCGCCACGATGCGCGGCGAAGCCAGCTGTCAGCTGGGATTGCACCTGTTCGGCGTACGGCTCAGGCGAACAGTTCGTCAGCCGTGGTCGCCGTGGCTGCCCGCCGGATCCAGGTGTCGAGCTGATCGAGATCCGTGCAGTCGGCGATACGGTCGCGCGCCGTTGCGGGGACATCAATTCCGCGGGCTTCGAGGACCGCCAGCACGGCGCGCGCCTCGCCCTTCGCCTCGCCCTTCGCCTCGCCCTGGGCGAAGTAGCGGCGGGCGAAATCGCTCTGGTAACGGTGGGGCGCGGTTGTCATGAGGACCTCCAGGTGGGCGCGGGCCGCCTTCGGCAGCGCCGCGAGCACGACATCAGCATACAGTCCGGCATGTTCTTGATCGACAACGTTGAGCGCGGCAAGGAAGGCCTCGAGCACCGGCGCCCGATCGCGCCTTCTCCTGCCATGGGCCATCGCTGACAGCACCGTCAGCTCGGGGCACCGCTGAGCCGTGGCCGGGTCCGCGACCACTGGGATGGCGTCGGGGCCAAGGACAAGGGTGGTCAGGGACAGACCAGGATCGCTGACGACGATCGGCTCCGCGCACCATCGGGCCGTCGCCAGGCTCGGACAGACGATGAGGATCTGGACCGGGCAGCCGAGTCGGGAGTGCAGGTTTGCGACGTAAGCGGGCCAACTACGGCGCTTCTTCTCCACCTTCTTTAGCTGCACTTCGACGATTACCGCGTGCACCGGCGCGTCGTCAACAACGAAGGTGACCACCGCGTCGGCCCGGTACTCCGTGGACATGACTGCCGTGAGGTCACTGGAGGACAGCAGTGCGGTGTCAAACGTTGGAACGGGAATGCCGAGCGGATCGGTCAGCACCTCCGCCGCCAGCGCTGGTCGTTCACGGAACAACTCAATGAGGGTCTCGTGCAGGGGGGAGGGCATGCCGACGACGTTAGGGACGCGGGGCGTTGTTGGGAGGGGCCAGCGGCGCGTTTCGTCGATGTAACACGATGGCCGCGATCCGGTCCGGTCGCGGCCATCGGTCGTCGGGGTCAGCAGCCGGGGAGGCGCTCCCAGAGGTAGGTCTCGATCTGGTCGAGGCTCACGCGCTCCTGCTTCATGGTGTCGCGGTCGCGGACCGTGACCGCGTTGTCCTCCAGGGTGTCGAAGTCGACCGTCACGCAGTACGGCGTGCCGATCTCGTCCTGGCGGCGGTAGCGGCGGCCGATGGCCTGGGCGTCGTCGAAGTCGACGATCCAGCGCTTGCGCAGGCGGGCGGCGAGGTCGCGGGCCTTCGGGGAGAGCTGCTCGTTGCGGGACAGCGGGAGGACGGCGACCTTGACCGGGGCGAGCCGCTTGTCGAACCGCATGACCGTGCGCTTCTCCACGCCGCCCTTGGTGTTGGGGGCCTCGTCCTCGTCGTACGCGTCCAGCAGGAAGGCGAGCACCGCGCGGGTCAGGCCGGCGGCGGGCTCGATGACGTACGGGACCCAGCGCTCCTGCTTGCCCTGGTCGAAGTACGACAGGTCGACGCCGGAGTGCTTGGAGTGGGTGCTCAGGTCGAAGTCGGTGCGGTTGGCAATGCCCTCGAGCTCGGAGAACTCGGTGCCGCCGAACTGGAACCGGTACTCGATGTCGACGGTGCGCTTCGAGTAGTGGGAGAGCTTCTCCTTGGGGTGCTCGAAGTAGCGCAGGTTGTCGGGGTTGAGGCCGAGGGCCACGTACCAGTTCCAGCGCTCCTGGAGCCAGTACTCGTGCCAGGTCTCGTCGCTGCCGGGCTCGACGAAGAACTCCATCTCCATCTGCTCGAACTCGCGCGTACGGAAGATGAAGTTGCCCGGGGTGATCTCGTTGCGGAAGCTCTTGCCGACCTGGGCGATGCCGAACGGCGGCTTCTTGCGCGCCGTGGTCTCGACGTTCTTGTAGTTGACGAAGATGCCCTGGGCGGTCTCGGGGCGCAGGTAGTGCAGGCCCTCGTCGGACTCGACCGGGCCGAGGAAGGTCTTCATGAGGCCGTTGAACATGCGCGGCTCACTGAAGGTGCCCTTGTTGCCGCAGTTCGGGCAGTTGATCTCGTCGAGGCCGGCCGGCGGGCGCTTGTGCTTGGCCTCGAAGGCCTCCTCCAGGTGGTCGGCCCGGAACCGCTTGTGGCAGGACGCGCACTCGGTCAGCGGGTCGACGAACGCGTCGAGGTGGCCGGAGGCGGCCCAGACGTCGGTGGCCAGGATGACGGCGGAGTCGAGGCCGACGATGTCGTCGCGCTCCTGCACCATCGAGCGCCACCACTGGCGGCGGACGTTGTCCTTGAGCTCGACGCCCAGCGGACCGTAGTCCCAGGCAGACCGCGACCCTCCGTAGATCTCGCTGGAGGGGTAGACGAAGCCCCGGCGCTTGGCGAGGCTGACGACACTGTCGATGCGGTCGGCTGGCATTGCTTCTTCTCCTCCTACGCCGACTGGCGGTCGGCGGGGACTGACAAAACGGTTCGGACACCCCGGTACGGGTCGCCCACCAGGCTAGCTGGTGACCCCGCAGACGAAGAACTCGGTCGTCTTGCTGCTCTGTTCCAGCTGGAAGCGGTAGCTGGTGTCCGTACCGTCAGCGTAGTGAACCGTGGCCGGCACCTCGAGCGTGCTCACGCTGGGCGCGCCCACCTCGAAGGCGACGATGTCCGGTTCGGCGGACTGCTCGGCCTCGAAGGCCTCCAGCGTCTGGGCGTCCCGCAGCTGGTCGCAGAGGAACTTGTACGCCGCCGGGTAGTCCCGCTTCTGCAGGGCGGTGAGGTAGCCGCTGACGGCCGCCTTCTCCTGCTGGACCACGACCCGGGTGCCCAGCACGGCGAAGCTCGTGACGCCGCCGATCGCGCCGACGCAGCACAGCACCAGCGTCGCCGCGATGAGGCCGATGGCGATCCATTGGCGCTTGCGCACACCGTCGGTGGGCGGGGCCACGAACGGGGGCTGCACGCCCGGACCCTGCGGCGGGCCCGGCACGGCCGGTCCCGGCGGCACGGTCGTCATGAACGCGATCGTAATGGGCTGTCCGCGCGGTCACTGTCCGCAACGGCGACCGGTCCCCCGGGCGCCGCGGTGGCGAGCGGCTCGAACGCCGAGGGCTCGTCGAGGGCCCGGGCCAGCAGCGGGGTCGCGTGCAGCTTCACCTCGTACGCGCCCAGGGCGCGCCGGTAGCTGCCGACCGAGTCCCAGACGGTGAGCAGGCACCACACGGTCGGGTCGTCGAACGCCCGGCCGAGCTCGCCGCGCACGTAGCCGGGGCGCTCGGCCAGTGCCCCGAGCGCCACCCGGGCCCGTTCGGCGAAGTCGTCCGCCTCGGCCTCCGCCACCGCGAAGCGCATCGCTACGAGCATCGGATCACCCTTCCGCGCCGCTACCCTGTGCCAGGTGAACGATTCAAGGTCAGTGAGCAACCGTAGTCGGTCGAACGACGATCGGGTGCCACGGGTGATCCTCGCGCTGCGGCGCCTCGGCCCCCTGCCGGCGTTCCTGGTGACGTTGGCGCTGGTCCTGGTCGGCCTGTTCGCGCCCGGCTGGCTCGGCGCGCTGGTGCTGCTCGCGATCGTGGCGGCGCTGGCCGCGCTACTGAGCCGGACCTGGCCGGTGACGCCCCCGCACCTGCGGGCGCTGCGGCTGCTGGTGCTCGCGGTGCTGCTGATCGTGATCATCGCAAAAGTCGACTGACCTGTACGTCTCACCACATGGTGTCATGCGTTTTTGACAATGAATGTCATTAGCGAGCACAGTTGACGCTATGAGAGCACCCGTTACCCCCGCCCTGGCGCTCGCGGCCCTGGCCGCGGTGGCGCTCAGCGCCGGGTGCGGCGCCGGCCAGGACGCGGGGCGGGCCACGGACGAGCCAGTCGGCGTGGTGGCCGCGTTCTATCCCCTGCAGTTCCTGGCCGAACGGATCGGCGGCGACGCGGTGCGGGTCACCAATCTGGTGAAGCCCGGCGCCGAGCCGCACGACCTGGAGCTGCGCCCGCGCCAGCTGGCCGACATCGTCGACGCGGATCTCGTCCTCTATCTCCACGGCTTCCAGCCGGCGGTCGACCACGCGGTCGACCAGGCCGCCCGGGGCACGGCCCTGGACGTGTCGACGGTCACCCCGACCGAGGCGGCGCCGGCCGCCGCCGAGGACCCCGACCACCCCGACCCGCACGTATGGCTGGACCCGGTGCGCTTCGCCGCCATCGCCGACACGGTCGGGGAACGGCTGGCCGAGATCGACCCGCAGCACGCGGCCCGGTTCCGCGAGGGGGTCGCCGACCTGCGCGCGGACCTCGCCGCGCTCGACAACGAGTACTCCGCACGACTGAAGAACTGCGCCCGACGGGAGATCATCACGAGCCACGCGGCATTCGGCTACCTGGCTCAGCGGTACGGGCTGACCCAGATCCCGGTGACCGGCCTCTCCCCCGAGGCCGAGCCGGGGCCGGCCCGGATGGCTGAGGTCGCGGACCTGGCCCGGGCCAAGGGCGCCACGACGATCTTCTTCGAGACGTTGGTCAGCCCCAAGGTCGCCGAAGCGCTGGCGAACGAGGTCGGCGCCACGGCCACCGTGCTCGACCCGATCGAGGGCCTCGCCCCCGACGCTGGCACGGACGACTATCTTTCCGTCATGCGGCACAATCTGGACACCCTCGTGACCGCCCTGGGCTGCACATGACGACAGAAGTGATCAAGATGCGCAACGCCGCCGTCGCGTACGGCGGCCGCCCCGTACTCACCGGGGTTGATCTTGATATCGGCGTCGGGGAGGTCGTCGCGGTGCTGGGCGCCAACGGCTCCGGCAAGTCGACGCTGATCCGGGCGATCCTGGGGCTCGCCCCGCTGGCCGCCGGCGAGGTGGAACTCTTCGGCACACCGCGACGCCGGTTCCGGCAGTGGTGGCGCGTCGGCTACGTGCCGCAGCGCCTCGGCGCCGGCAGCGGCGTGCCCGCCACGGTCCGCGAGGTCGTCAGCGCGGGCCGGCTGGCCCGGCGCGGCCTGCTGCGGCCCGCCCGCGCG
>NZ_BAAALT010000059.1:0-123605 GCF_039528515.1 Luedemannella flava | reverse complement strand
CCGCCGCCTAGATCAACAACACTGCGAAAGTCGAGCGACTGTCTTGCGACGTTGGATGAGCCTGGGGCGGCCTCGCGTCATTCCCGACCTCCTCGGCTGCAGGTCATTCCTGTTCACTGTATGAGCAGCTCATGCCTATCGATGCAACATCGACGCCACATTACGCCGCATCATCGGTGCCGCACATGTCCGTCGACCGCGCGCTGGTACGGAGGGATCACAGCGTGTTGGCTGTGTGAAGGTACCGGGGCGGGTGCCGGGTTGCGACGTTGGACGAGAGTCCTGCGTAAACGTCCGAGGTCATCCCCGCCCGTTCCGGTGTCACCAGACCTTTGATCAAGGACGGATCGGTCACGAGATGACGTTGCTGAAACAGGCGGTTGCCCAACGCCGGCCGGCGCGAGCCAGCCGGCACGCTGCGAAAGCAGTGGCGAAGGCAGCGGCGCGTAGCCGGAGGCGCCGGACGCGGTCGCGGTGGTTGAACTCGGTTGCGCTCGGTGAGGCCGCCGCACCGTTGATCAATTCGCCCTACCCGGCCGGCTGGCTAGCCGCCTTTGCCGAGGCCGACCGGTCGGACGGTGTTCGCCGTTCGCGGTATGTGTCCGCCCGGGCATGGCCGTCGCGCGATGGTGGTGGCTGGTGACCTGGTCGCCGTGGACTGAGGGCCACCGCCTATTTAGGCGCAAGGCAAATCGTCATCGAGCAGCGAGGCGGTATGCCTTCCTTTCGGACGGCTGGTACGGAGGACCTTGGATCAGTTCGCGCACAGCACGGAGAGGAGACCGAGATGATGCCGGTTAGACGACCAGACCCTTCTTGGTGGGCGCACGAAACTTGGGACGGCCAGCCTTTGCGAAACGCCCTACGGGCACGTGACCTCGCGCCCGTCTTCGGGTTCCTGGCTGCCCGCGGCTGGAGCAGAGCATCGATCGCGGCCGCGACCGGGCTGTCGGAGAACCGCGTGCGTGGCATCGCTCAACGCAGGCAAAGGATCACCTCCTACGAGGTCCTCGAGCGTGTTGCCGAAGGGCTGCGTGTCGAGCGTGGGCTCATGGGACTGGCCTACACGCTGCAGCCAGGCGCTCGAGCGTTGGCCGACACGGCGCATGGACCAACCAGTCGGTCGTAGCGGCCGAGCGTAAGGCGTGCCGCCGCAGTGTTGTGGCCGTTAGCGCCGGCTTCAGCAGCGCAGAAGCGCGGCGGCTGAGGTCAACTGCCGGTGCACGATGACGCCGTGCGCGGTGTCGGTGGTGGCATCGAAGGCGCCGGTCGCGGCTTGCTCGATGAACCAGGCGGCGGCCCAGACCCGGTGCCAGCCCAGCGCCCACGTCGCGGCAGGGAGCCCGCCCCGCGATGCGAGGGCGTCTGGGTGCCCACCGGCCGCGACGTACAGCCCGAGCAGGTGTGCGACCCGGTCGTGGTCGGGTCGATGGCGTGTGCCGAACCAGGTTGCCAGGTCCAGCAGGCCAGGACCGTGGAAGGCTTTGCCGAAGTCGAGCAGCCGCAAGCCGGCCGGCCCGCGGTGTAGGGAGGTCGGATGCAACTCGCCGTGGCACAACCCGAACGGCTGCCGATCGGCACCCACAGCACGATGATCAGCCGCCGTAGCCAGGACGGCCAAGGGCTCATCCAGGTCCGCGGCGTCGCCGGCCCGCGGCCACCCACGAGCTCATCGGCTGCTTACTGACCGAGGCGAGCGGCTTGGACTGCGGCGTTTATCGCAAGTACGGCTACGGCCTGAGGAGATGGCCGGGCTTCACGACCGTCATCATGGGAGGCCGTACCCCTTCCGACAGGAATCGAGCGCGTAGCGGGTCAAAGAAGCGCTCTGCGGCTGCGGTCACCGAGTTGCTCACTCCGCTTTCCGATCGAAGTTGAGTAGCGGCACGTCGTAGAGGTCGGGGTTGCGTTCGCGGCGCATCCGGGGTTCGTTGATCTCGATGAGGAGCATTTCGGTGAGGAAGCGGACCTTCGCGCCGAGCAGGTGGCTGGTGTGGGCGGTGGCGCTGTGTTCCTTGAGCCCGACGGTGACGTGGATGTGCGGTGAGATCGTGCCGGTGGCCTCGTCGTAGGCAAGTGTCCCGCCGCCGAGGGCTTCGACGTTGGTGAGGTGGACGCTGGACCACACGGGGGCGAGGGGGTCTTCAAGTTTGGTGCAGGTGCCGACCACATCGACGGAGGCGAACCCGGCGATGAACATGGGGATGTAGCCCTGGCGGATGTTGTGGGTGGTGCAGAACTGGTTGAGTGCGTCGAAGAAGTCCTCGCCGTCGTCGAAGGCGACGCCGAAGGTGCGTCCGGGGGTGAGGTCAACGCCGCGCATGGCTGATCTCCTTTTCCGTGGGCCGTGCGGTGGTGTTCTGCGGCCACGGCCAGGTGGTGGTCGGGTCTGCGTACCCGCCGGCGACGGCGAACGCGTCGACGATCTCGGTCCGACTGGCGCCGGCGGCCAGGGTGGCGTGCAGGAGAACCCGCGCCTTGTAGGGATCGAGGAAGCCGGCGCGGATGAGTCCTCGTCCGAGGAGGTCGCGTTCGGATCCGGGGAACCCGTACGTCTGGGCGAGGACCGGGCCGGCGCCGGTGCGGGAGGCCAGCACGGTAGGGATCCGCTCGGCGAGTTCCGCCAACGGCACAACAAGATCAAGTGGTACGTGGCCGACGCCGAACCCGGCGACGACCAGCCCGTCGAACCGGTCGGCAATGCCGGTGAGGAGTTCGCCGTCATCGTTGAGGCTCAGGGTCACCAACGCCACTCGGGCGGGCCGCGTCTGGCCAGGTACGACGGTTCTGCCGGGTACGCAGTTGATCAGGTGGGGGTGGCCTTCGACGAGGTAGCCCAGCGGGCCGCCGTTGGGTGAGGCGAAGGTGGCGGTGCTGGTGGAGTGTGTTTTGCGGACCCGGCGGGCGGCGTGGATCTCGTCGGAGAAGGCGACGACGACACCGCCGCCGGCGAGGTGTCCGCAGGCTGCGGTCTGGATCGCGGCGAGGACGTTGGCCGGGCCGTCGGCGCCGGCGAGGCTCGGGTTGCGCATCGCGCCGGTGACCACGACTGGGGCGTGGCCGGTGTAGAGCAGGTCCAGGGTGTAGGAGGTTTCCTCGATCGTGTCGGTGCCCTGGGTGACCACGATGCCGGCCACACCATCGTCGTCCTGCTTCTGCATGGCGGCGGCGAGTGCGCGCAGGTCGTCGAAGGTCAGCGACGCGCCAGGCTTCTGGCGGAAGTCGAACAGGTCCAAGGCGACGTCGGCGTCGGCGAGGCCGGGGATGGCGGCGGTCAGGTCAGCCGCCGACAGGGTCGGTGTGATGCCGCCGACCGGGTTGGGCGTCATGGCGATCGTGCCGCCGAGAGTGAACAACGCGACACGCGCGGGGGCGGCCACCAACACAGTCCTCCTGCCAGAGCGGGTCAAACCTGGGCCAGCCTACTGGCCGGTGGCGCCGACGCTGGCCAGGAAACGGCATGCGCGGTCCAGGCCCTCGGTGGACAGCAGCCGCGAGCGCGGCCGCGCGATACCGGCGCTGCCGTACTCGCCGAGTTCGCCGCATCGGCGGACCAGCCACGCCCAGTCCAGTTCCAGGTAGTCGGCCAGGCGTCGCAGACGGTCCCTTGGTGTAGGGGCTGCGACGACCGAGTGGGCGACTGTGTGCATGCTCACCTCGGCGTACTCGCGTAGGCGTGGCCGGGAGCCGGTCACGTCGACGTGCCAGATTCCGTCCGACCCGACCCAGTTCGCCACGACGGCGCGGTGCCCTGGGTCGAGGACGAACCCTTCGACCGTGGCGTACTCGGGGTCGACGCACACGCTGACCTCGATCGCGAACGACTCCATCAGCGCGACGGCGAGCAGCAGCAAGGCCCGTTCGCTGCGCGGTGATCCGCTGACCAGGTCCGGTGGCACGCACAGCGATCGCGTCACGCCCGCTTCTCCGACTTGGGCGGCGATGGTCTTGAGGTAGTCCAGCTTGTGGGTGAACAACAGCCAGGTGCTGGCCTCCTCGCCGTGCTGCTCCCTGGTCCAGAATGCGGGGACCTGGGTGAACGAGGCGGCGTGGCGCAGGATGTGGCGTGCGCAGAACTGGGACCCGAGCCACATCTGCGACACCATGGAAAGCCCGGCGACAGTGTCGCGCGCCGCTGCCGATCTCGGCTGGGACTCGTAGTGGGCCATATCGCTGCAGTATTGAGCCAGTTCCGCATCGTCGGCGAGGAGGCAGTCATCGAGGTTCGCTACGGCCCACAGCACGCCCAGCGTCAGATCATCGAGCGCGTACGCCGCAGGCATGCTCAGCCGGGAACCAGGTAGCCCGCGGGTCAGGCGGCGCTTGGCTTCACGGGCTTCCACCCCGAACACGGTCGCATTGGACGGGCCGTGTGCCACAGCCAGGACCATGGCGCGGTGCGGTCGTGTCAGAAACGGATCTCGGGTGTAGTCCGCAGGTACGGCGGCAAGAACTGAATCGCCGATGATGGCGGGGAACGCCTGCACTTGAATGCTTGATCCGCTGAAGAAGCGCCCAGCGGGAACCGGCAACGCAGGCATGGCATCGTCGGCGACTGGTGCTAATGACGGTGCGGTGGCGGTCAACGCCTCCGCCCAGGTGCCCAGCGTGGGCACACTGGACAGGTACGCGAGCGAAGCACCGTACCCGGGTGTGGGAGCCAACGCGCCGCTTCCGCTCGGTGCCGGGAGGCCGCCGACGGCATCGCGGCTGTGCGGCGGACCCGGGGCGTTGGTGACCTGGGCGGAAACGGCGGTATAGGCCAGTCCCAGCAGTCCGCGGTCGATGTTCAGGCCGTCCGCGACGCGTTCGAGGACGTCGTAGGAGGTGATGAGTTGTTGGCCGGTGATGAGGGCGCGTACGCGGTTTTCAGTCAGCCCGCACGCGCCGCTGATGGCGGCCCTGCTCCATCCGCGAGAGGACAGGAACCGGAAGACGGCTCCGATGTCGCGGGCGCGCAGGATGTCGGGCATCGGCCGGGATTCGAAGACGCTGGTTGTCCACCAGGCACGATCCACCTGAAACCGCGTGTGGCCAGTGCCCGCCCGCGTGTTGGCCATGCCACGCAGCGTAGCGAACCATCGGCGATCGTGCGTAGTTCGGCAACGACTCGCCACGACGATGGTGTTAGCAGCGTAGGAGGATCGCGGCCGCAGCGAGTTGCCGGTGCACGATGATGCTGTGCGCGGCGTCCGTGGCGGCGTCGAACGCACCGGTTGTGGCTTGTTCGATGAACCACGCGGCGGCCCAGACCCGATGCCACCCGAGGGCCCACGCCGCAGCTGATAAACCGCCCCGGCAGACGAGCGCCTCCGCGTGCCCACCGGCCGTGACGTACCGCTCGATCAGGTCCGTGACCTGGTCCTGGTCAGGCGGCTGGCGGGTGCCGTACCAGGTGGCAAGGTCGAGCAAACCAGGTCCGTGGAAAGCCTTGCCGAAATCCAGCAGCCAGTACCTGTCCGCCCCGCGGTGGAGGGAGGTCGGGTGCAGCTCGCCGTGGCAGAATCCGAAGGGTTGTCGGTGGGCGCCCTCGGCACGGTGCTGAGCCGCTGCGACCAGTGCCGCCAGCGGCTCGTCCAGGCCAGCCGCGTCGAGGAACCGGCCGCTGCGCCGGAGCCTGACCAGCCGGTCCGTCGTTCGTCCGGGCAGCCGCGCGAGCTCGTCCGGCCCGTAGCGGCGAAGAGATTGAGGCGCCGGAGTCCGGTGCACCAGGGCGGCAGCTTGAGCGGCGTCGAGTTCGCCGGCGACGCGAGCTGGCTGACCGAGATCCTCCTGGAGCATGGCCAGGTGCCGGGCGTGATGTTCGGAACCCAGAACGCCGGGCACTGGCAGCCCATGGCGCTTAGCCCAGCGCAGGAGACTCGCCTCTCCCGTGAACGGATGTGTCGCACATTTGAAGATCACTGAACCGCGTGGCAGGCGTAGCCGGTAGACCACGGACAACTCCCACGCGTGGATCACATCGCACTGGTCTACCTGTAGACCGTGGCGTGCGGTCAGCTGGCCGAGCAGATGGTTGACCACATCCCTGTCGATCATGCCACGGTGGGGGCCGACGCGGCGTGCTCGAGGTGGCGCAACGCGGTGAGGAAGTCTGCAGTCATGGACGGCGGTGCCAGTCCGGTGCTCTGGCGGCCGAACTCGTCGAAGTGGGGAAGCAGCGCCACCAGGGCGGGTCGGGCGGCGAAAAACGCACAGACGTCGCCGCTGTTGCGAGCGCGTCGTAGCAGTGACCCGAGCGCGACGATCTTGTCGGCGGTGGAGGCGACCAGGACCGGGATGTCGCCCGCGGGGATGATCGGGTGGTCGGTGTCCAGGGCGAGATGCTCAACCTGCAACGCGCGCACGATGCGGGTGACCTCCGCGTCGTAGGTGCTGGTCAGGTAGGCGTCGAGGTCGAGATCGGGCGGAGCGAACTCGGGGCTGTCGTGCAGGAGCGCCGCCGCGAGCAGGACTGGTGCCGGCTGCTCGACGTGGCGGGCGATGGTGTCAGCGACGCGGACCGCGTGCGCGATGGCCGGGCGGTCATCGATGATCTGACCGACGCACCAGCGGCGGGCATCGCGCAGCGCGAGCGCCACCATCGGGTCACGCGGCACGGTGCGTAGGCTCATGGTGGGGGTCCTTCCTGGGTGCTGCGTAGGCTTGCCGCATGTCGGATGGGCCGTTGCCGCAGTGGTGCGAGAACACCTGTGTCGTGTGCCCGGCGCAGGTCTTGGGTCCGGGCCGTTTCGACGTGGTGGACCGTCCCGGACGCGAGTACGCCTACGACCCGAGCGTCGGGTGGCGGGTCGACCGCGACGGTGTGGCCGTGTGCGTGCACCCGTACCGGGTCGGACTGGCACCCGGCCGGTACGCCTCCGTCGGCGAGCCGCTGCCCCCGCTGGACGCGCCGGCGCCGCTGCCGACGGCGGCGGCCTTAGAGCTTCCCGACGACGTGGCCGATTTGGAAGGCTGGCTGGTGGGCCAGCTACGCGTCGTGTCGTCGAACTCGTTGGCCGCCGCCATCAGCCGGGCCGAGCGGGCTGCCCTGCAACGTTTTCCTGACCGGGATGTCGTGGCCGCGATGCGGCGGGTGCTCGCGGTAGAACTGACCCGTTAACCGGCTGCCGGCGCCAGCGTGTCGAAGTCGATGTCGTGGCTGGCGCCGTCGCGGCCGATGCCCGCCTCGCCGTAATGGCGGTTGAGGATGCCCAGCCGCCGGTTCACCTCGGCCGCGTCGAGCCAGTACCGCAGCGGCTGCTCACCCCATCCCGCCGCGCTGTAGAGCGCGTCCGTGTCGCAGCCGCGGGTGTAGGTGAACCGCTCCAGTTCGGTCGCGTGCGGGAACGTCACCCCCAGGTCGGCCTGCAGGGTAGTCATCACGGTGAACTGGGCCAGCACTGCGTGGATCATCTCGTCGATCGGCGCGGGAACGAGCAGCTCCGCGGCGGCCTCGTCACCTGCGGTCAGCTCGAACACGGCCGCCTTGAGCGCCAGCACCCGTAGCGCCTCGACCAGCAGCGGCTGCGCGTCACGCTCCAGCGACCACTGCGAGATCGTCGGGTAGCCGGTGAACGTCGCCCAGCACGTGGAGTACTTCATCGACGACGTGCGCAACCGCTCGTATGCCGGGTGCGCCTGCATGAGCGTGAGGATCTCGGCCGCGCGCTGGCCGACAACCTTGTTCGACGGCGAAACGGTATTCACCTGTCTTCTCCTTTGCGGGAACTTGGCTTGGAGGCGGTCCGTTGTCGTGGAACGGGCACCGGACGCCGACTTCGAGGTTGACCGATCAGGATGCGTCTCAACAGCCCATCGCGCCGGTCCACGGCAGACCCCCAAGGTGCCACCAAGAGACGGCCCGAGCCCTCGCGCCGGCAGGCCACGCGCTTCAGGGACCACGATGACCCCGCTGCTCACCCACGTCACGGTGTCGCCGCAGTTCCTGTCGCGGCCGGTCGGGCCGTAGATCGGTGTGACTCACCTTCGATCACTGGGCGGCGGCGGTGTTCCCGTCACGGTCACGGGCTGGTGTGCCTAAAGCACTGGGCCTGTGATCAGTCCCAAACGTGTTACTCGAGATGCCGCTCACGCGAGATCCACGGTCGAATACAACGGGTGGCTCGTGTGAAGGTCGGCCCAGCGTTGGGCGGTCTTCGCTGCCAAGGATCCGTTGAGGACGCCCGGCGCATTGGTGCAATCGGAGGCGGGTGCGGGAATCGAACCCGCGTATAGGGCTTTGCAGGCCCTCGCCTGGCCACTCAGCCAACCCACCCAGATGTCGACAGCTGGATCATCTTGTGCGGTTCTTCTGCCAACGAGCCGCACGGAATGCACCTTAACACCATGGCGGTGTAAGTCGCTGTAGCGCGAGTGATTAGAAACGGGCGTGTTTCATGATGGGGGCGCGAGGATGTGAGATGGCGCGGAATCGGCCACTTTGATCTTCGTGTTGCGGCCCGCACGAGTCTGGTTCGTTGTGATCGACTGGCTGGCGCAGGTGGCATTGCCGGATGCAATCACCGTGGGCGTCCATAGTGGCCCTCCATCGTGGGGGGCGACCCTGGGCCGTCACGTTGGGGCTGATGCTCGGGTCCTTTGCTTGGCAGACTCGCCTCCTGAGCGACAAGCTTCCACCGCCGTGATTGACCAATGCGTGTCGTGGCGATCCAGCGCCGGAGGCAGACGGTCGCGGATTGCCCCCTCCGTGAGGCGGCAGCAGCTCGTGGTGGGAGGCGACGGAGAATGGAGAAACACGGGCATGGGCCACGAGGCGGCAGTATCACCTCCCCTCCGGGACATGAAATGATCGACCTGAGGTCCGAGTCGAGCGCACGACTTGACCGTTCCGTCAGGGCTGCTCTGTTCTCCGAGGTCGGCGGAAACGATACGTATGACGAGGATGCTGCCGTACATCAGCTAGAGACGTTCCTTGCTGAATTGTTTGGAATGAGCGAAGCGCTCTTCGTGCCCACCGGTCGCATGGCAAATATCATCGCTGCGAGCGTACTGTGTCCGCCAGAAGGGGAAATTCTTCTCGACGTATGGGCTCACATGCTCAAAGCGGAGTATGGGTCGCTGTCGAACCTTCTCGGGCGCCAGGCGCGCACCTATTCGAGTGGCGACGGATTGCTTGAAGCGGATGCGGTCCTAGCACTCGTGCGGACCAGTCACACGACGCGGCCGACGAGGCTGGTGTGCATTGAGGACCCGCACATCGGACTCGGTGGGTCCCCGCAGCCATGGGCTGAGGTAGAGCGGCTAACGAGTGAGTTGCGGCATCTCGGCGTGGCCTCGTACTGCGACGGCGCACGCCTGTGGTACCGCAATCCTTCCGCCAGCGTTCCCTGGACTGTGTACGGGAGCGTCTATGACGCGTTGGCTGTCTCCTTGGTGAAGGGACCGGGTGCACCGGTGGGAGCAGCACTACTGTTCCGTGGGGCACATCGTTCCCATGCCATTGAGGTTCGTCGTGCACTCGGGGGTGGTTGGGCACGTCCGGGTCCGCTGGCAAATGCCGCCCTGGCTGCACTCGAGGCGAGACTGGGCCGAATGACAGGCGACTGCGAGTTGGCATGTCGGCTCGGTGAGCGCCTTGCCGGAGAACTCGGCCCGGACCTGGTGTCTCACAACATCAACATGGTCGAACTGCGGGTGACCGACAGCTCTGAGTTCTTTGACGGCTGCAAAGAACTCGGTGTACTGCTGTTCCGACCAGAAGCGCACCGAGTCCGCGCCGTCGTCCATCAGGACATAGCGGAAGCCGATGTCGACCGCGCCGTTGACGTGATCCTCACCGTCGCGGGGTCGATGCAGATGGTGAGTCGGTGCGCCGCATGAGCCCGGGTTTCGAAACGACGCAGATCCACGCCGCTACGGAACCAGACGGTCCGCTCGGCGCCCGACAGGTGCCGATCTATCCGGGCAATGCATTCCTCCTGGGCGACTTCGAGCGGGCAGCCCGACTGTTCAGTCTGGACGAGCAAGGGCCGATCTACACCCGCATGGGCAACCCAACCATCCAAGCTCTGGAAGGTCGGATTTGTGCCCTCGAAGGCGGGAGCGATGCTCTGGCCGTTGCCAGCGGCCAGGCCGCCGAGATGATCCTATTTCTGAATGCCGCTCGGGCTGGCGAACACATCGTGGCATCTCCCGTCTTGTACGGAGGCAGCACGAACCTTCTGCGCCGGACCCTGTACGACACGGGGATCGACGTGACGACAGTCGCGGACCCACAGAGCCCGTCCAGTTGGGCAGCTGCTATCCGTCCCAATACCAAGTTGCTGTTCGTCGAAACGATCGGAAATCCTACGAACTCGGTCTACGACCTCAGCGCCATCGCAGCTGTGGCGCACCAACACGGCGTCCTTTTCGCGGTCGACAACACCGCCGCGACGCCGTACCTGTTCCGCCCTCTGGAGGTGGGGGCGGATCTGGTCCTGCACTCGGCTACCAAATTCCTTGGCGGCCATGGCACCGCTGTGGCCGGAGTCATCGTTGAGGGCAGTTCGTTCGACTACGCCTCATCAGGTCGTTATCCCCGACTGATGGAGCTGGATCCCGGGTATCGGATCAGCTTCTGCGACCGCTTTCCCTCAGCCCCGTTCGTCGCCCGGGCGCGCTACAACCTGTTGCGCGACCTTGGTCCCGCGCTGTCACCCTTCACCGCGTGGGCGGCGCTCCAGGGCATTGAAACCCTCAGCCTGCGCATGCAACGCCACGTCGAGAACGCCGTCGCGGTCGCGTGTTGGTTGGATACCCAACGCGACGTGGAAGGCGTCGGCTATGCCGGCTTGCCGTCGAGTCCGTACCGGCCGATGGTCGAAAAGTACCTCCCACGCGGCGCCGGCGCGGTCTTCTGCTTCGACATCGCAGGCGGCCCTGACCGCGCGATCCGATTCGTCCAGGCGCTTCGGCTCTTTAGCCATGCGGCGAACATAGGCGACATCCGCAGCCTTGTCATGCATCCGGCCAGCACCACCCACTCCCAGATGGACCCCTCGGAGCGAGCCGCGGCCGGAGTTACGGACACCATGGTCCGTCTGTCTATCGGCCTGGAAACCGCCGATGACCTCATCGCCGACCTAGCGCAGGCCCTGCAGGCCAGCGCGTCCTGCTGACCCACTGACTGGACTTGGAGGCCACATGCCCCGCGACGTGCAGCAGCACAAGTGGCAGCGTGAGACACACCCCGCGCGACTCTGGACACCCCAGGACGACGGGAGCGTGGTGTGCCACCTGTCGCCACGCAACTGCCGCATCAAGGACGGCAGCAGCGGATTCTGTCGAGTGCGTGTGAACCGGGGCGGCGCGCTGGTGACCCTGAACTACGGCAAGTCAGTCGCGATGACTGAGGAGAACATCGAGACCGAAGCCGTGTTCAACTTCGCGCCCGGCGCCCGGATCCTGTCGATGGGCAACATCGGCTGCATGATGAACTGCGACTACTGCCACAACTGGCAGACCTCCCAGGCCAGCTACGTCGGCGACGACGTGGTCCGGACCTACACACCTGAACAAGTGGTCGATGAGTGCCTTTCGCGAGGCATCAACATCATCTCCTGGACCTACAACGACCCGGTGGTGTGGCACGAGTTCGTCATGGACACCGCTGCGCTCGCCCGTCAGCACGGCATCATCAATCTCTACAAGTCGGCCTTCTACATCGACCCCCGCGCCATCGACGATCTCACGCAGGTCATCGACATCTTCAGCCTTTCGCTGAAATCCATGGATCCTGTCTTCTACAAGCGGGTCACGAAGGGCCGCCTCGAACCGGTCTTGGCCGGCATCGAGCAGGTCTACCGCTCCGGGTGTCACCTCGAGCTGTCGATGCTCCTGGTCACCGACGCCAACGACGCCCCAGGTCAACCCGAGAGGGTCGCCAGCTGGATGCTCGAGAATCTCGACGCGGATGTCCCGCTGCACTACGTGCGCTTTCATCCGGACTACAAGTACGTCGATGTGCCGCGAACGCCTATCGACCGCCTGGTCCGTGCCCGCGCCGCGGCTCTCGAACTGGGCATGCGCTACGTGTACCTCGGCAACGTCTACGGCCAGAACGGAGCCAACACCTACTGCCCCAACTGTCAGGCGCTTCTCATCGAGCGGGTCGGCCTGCGGGCTACGGTCATGTCCCTGTCCGACAAGTCATGCTGCAGCGTCTGCGGGTTCCAGACCTCCATCCGGCAGCCCTTGGCCGGCATTGCGAGCCAGCCCGTAGCTGCGGTGGACGTGTCGGCGTATGAGAGCAGCCCGTTTCTTTGGCACGGCGACATCAACGCCGTCCACGTCGAGGTCCGCAACTGTGGGCCTGACCCCTGCACCGTGGTAGCCATGTCGGCGGGCGGAACTACCGACGGCCAGCCGCTTCGCGTCGTACCCCTCGACGTGGCTGGCGAGTTCCGGTTCATGGTGTCGCGGACGGAGATCGACCAGATGGGCATCACCGTTTGCCACCCAGGTATCAACGTGCGGTTCTTCGAGGTGTTCGACCGGGCCCACTATCCGACCCAGAGCACGGGGCAGGTGACGCACACCAGCGACGCCGTGCCCGAACCGGCGTTGTTGGGAATGCCGACCCAGCGTCCCCGTAGTGGCCCGGCGGAGTAGGCCATGCCGTTCGACCAGTTTGTGCAAACAGCCAACATCATCGCTGATGTGCGCCGCCGTGCGGAGCCGCTGCTGGCACGCCTCTGTGCGAAACCAGAGACCGTCGCCGTTGGTGTGCTCGGGGGAGCTGCCTTGAGCGGCCGCCGGGCATTCGTCGACGGCCACTCTGACATCGACCTGACTCTGCTCATCGACGTTCCAGTGCCTACACCGGTGCTCGAGTTGCCGTGGCCCAAGTTCGTCGACACGGTCCAGGGCCTACTGCCTACCTGGCTGCCCGGCTTCAAATTCCGCGACCCCACCGGCGACCTAGAGATCAACATCCACCAGCACATCTGGTCGTACGAGTCCCAGCCGCACGTCGTCTGGGACGACCGCAAGTGTGAGGCATACGCCGAGACGCTCGACGTTGTGTACGACCCTCAAGGGCACCTGCGTGCTCTGGTCGCGGCCAAAGTTGACAGCCGCCACGGGCGGGCACGCCGTGCCGCGGTCGAGTTGCTGACCTACGGCCGTAACCTGCTGCAGGACGGGGCCACAAAGTGCCTACTCCGCGGACGGACCGACGCGGCAGTGGACATCTTCGAGCACATCCTCAGCGACACCATCGACGTCACGTTCTTCCTCGTCGGAAGGTGGCCGCCACACCTCAAGTGGCGGATGGTCACGCTCGAAGCCCTTGCCGAGTGCGACGAGCTCTGCGCTGCCCTACTCGCACTCACATCAGACTGGCGCTGCCGACGCATTGCCATCGACACGGCGCGCGCGACCCTGCTCGGCCTGCTGGACGTCATCGAGCACCGCTGCCGCGAGGTCTATTCCACCTGGCCGGACGATGTCTATAGACATGCCATCGTCCACCACTTCGTCGACCGCCAACTGCTGCTCTCCACCCACGCCGACCAACAAACACGTACGGCGAGCTACGCACACTGCCTAAACGACGAGACATGGAACGCCGTCAACTGGCACCTCGGCGGACCCGAATCTCTTCGGAACCACACCGAACCAGATCGAAGCCGTGAACTCCCGCCACCCGCTGGCACGTCAACGATCGGAGTACGCACCACATGAAGATCATCCTCTTCGCCGCCGTGGATCCGATCGAGACGGGTGAGTCGAACGCACTCTGGCATCCGCTTTCGGTTCTCGCGATCGGAACCACCCTGGTTGACGCTGGCCACACACCCGTGATCATCGACTGTCAGACCGACCGGAACTGGCGCGAAACAGTACGACAGGAGGCGACCGATGCCGAGCTCATCGGCGTCTCGTCGATGACCGGGCCAAGCATCAACAACGCCATCGCCGCGATCGGGATCGCACGAGCCATCCAACCTGGCATCCCGGTGGCGTGGGGTGGCTACCACGCCACACTCGCCTACCGCGGCATCCTGCGAGAGCGGCTCGCGGATGTGGCCGTGTTCGGTCCCGGCGACCTCACCATCGTCAAGCTGGCGCAGGCGATCGAGGCGGCGGGCGGTCTTCCCGACCGTGACGTGCTGGAGACCTTGCCCAACGTTGCATTCCTGAACGGCCGCCGAGAGGTACGCGCCTCGGGCACCGTGGCCGACGGCGTCACGACCACGCCGTATGCGATCGTCGACATGAACGAGCTGCCGGCGATGAACTACGAGCTGGTCGACGTCGAGGCGTATTACAACGAGCACCGCCGAGCGATCTCGTACATCAGTAGCTACGGGTGCCCTTACGCGTGCACCTACTGCGCCGAACCCACCAACAGCATGCGAAAGTGGCGTCCGCTGGAGCCGCGCCGCGTCGTCGACGAAGTTTCCAGCCTCGCCTGGCGCCACCGCCCAGAGTTCATCAGCTTCCTCGACCCAAACTTCTCCAGCAACGCCAAGCGGGTCGTGGACATCGTGGAGAACCTCGAGCACAAGCCGCTGCCCGCCGACGTCGAACTCCTGGCGAACATGCGCGCCCACGACATCGTCCGGTTGACCAGGATCGTGGACCTCAGAAGACTGCGCGACGTCGGTTTCCGGCGCATCTTCATCGGAGCCGAATCCGGTTCAGATCGAATGCTGACGGCCATGAAGAAGGGCTGTACCCGGCAGGACGCCATCGATGCGTGCCGGGCACTCGACGAAGCCGGAATCTTCTCGCTCACCAGCTGGATGCACGACCTGCCGGGTGAGACCGAGGAGGACAGCCAGCAGACGCTTAGCCTGTCACGCCTGCTCAGCCAGCTGCCCACCAACCGGCAGATGCACCACTTCTATACCCCGTTCCCCTCCACGGAGATGTACGAGGCGTTCTTCGGAACCGCCTACGACGAGGACACGAAACAGACCGACTGGGCCACGAGCGACACGTACGCCGGCACCGGGCTGTGGAGCGGACGCCGCGAGTTCCGGCTAGCAGTCCTGGAGGGCCTCGAAGACATCCGGCAGGATGCGCCGTTCACCTTCGAGCGCAAGCAGCTACCGACGCTGTGAGCTGGGCGGGAGCCATTCGATGATCAGAGAAATAGGTCATGCGTTGGAGGCGGACGGGTTCTGGATCACTCCTCACCAGGTCTTTTCCGGTGTCGACCTGGCCCGACTGAGCCAGTTGATCCTCGAGGAGATCTCCGCGCGTGGTACGTCGTTCGCCGACGAGATCGACAAGCCGCATCTGGCTGACGAGAGACTGCTGGAATTCCTGCTTGATCCGAAGGTCCTCGATCTCGTTGCGGCCGTTTGTGGACCTGACGTAGTGCTTGGCTCCAGCCACCTGTTCGCCAAGCGCCCAATCGTCGGCAAGGCGACGCCCTGGCACAACGACACTGCCTACTTGCACCGTTTTCTCGACGCACCCGAGCGAACTGTCGCTGTATGGATCTCCGTGGACGGATCGTGGCCCGACAACGGCTGCCTCCGGATCATTCCGGGCAGCCATCGCCTGCCAGCAGCGGGCGCCCACGTGGCCGTAGAGGACCCCGATCGGTTCGTGCTGAGCCGCTACCTGCCCGACATCAACGACGCCATGGCCGTCGACGTCGTCCTTCCTCCGGGTCACGTGTCGCTACACCATCCCAGCGTCCTACACAGTGCGCGTCCGAACCGCTCCAACCGACCAAGGACCGGCTTAGTGGGCAGGTTCCTGCCTGCCGACGTCAAGGTCTTCGAGCCACTACCCGAAGGCCACCGGCTATGGCTGGCCCGCGGACGCAGTCACGGACAGAACGACTATCAGACGCGGCCACCCACCGACCGCGAACAACGGGCGCAAGGATAACGATCATGTCCGATTGGCTCACCGCCACGCAGAATTTTGATGATCACGGATATGTGATCATCAAAGGTGCGTTGGCTCGGTCCGAGGCCATCGCGCTTAGCGAACTTGCCGAGGAGCGTTGGCGCCGGCGTCCCAACGCTAGCGAGCACTACCTGCACGAGTTCGACTTCGTCAACGTCGAGCCCAGGTTCAGGTCGCTCGTAGCCGTCCGGTCAGTGCTGGGGGTCGTCACCCAGATGCTTGGTCACAACGTCCACGTGTATCACTGTCATCTGACGGTTACCCAGGGGCATGCAGCGGCGACCGGCGAGCGGCCGGTGCCGGACTATGAATGGCACCAAGACGGCGGCACTCTCATCGGCGACCTCGGTGGCGCGGGCGCCCCGCGGGTGTCGATCAAGGCAGGGTTTCTTCTCAGCGATGTTCCCAGCCCCCAACACGGGCCGACTGTGATGCTGCCGCGCGGTCACTGCGGACCGTTGCCGCCGGCTGGGCATGAACACACATGGGCGGGTGCTGTCCCGATCACCGGCCACGCTGGGGACTGCGTGGTGTTCGACAACCGAACATGGCACTCCCGAAGCCCGAACCTGACCGACCAGCCGCGTGTGCTGGCTTCCGTCGCGTACGCGCCGCGCTGGATCCGTTCACGCGACCGCCTCGCGCCCCCTGACCTAGCCGATGTAGACCCCACGTCGGCCATGGCGCAGCTACTGGGACACGCCGAAAGCGCTCGCGGTTGTCATGTCGACAAGGCTGACGACGGCCTACCGCTGCTACGTTTTATGAATCAGAACTGACGAACGCGAGAGAAGTTCACCAACGGCTTTGCGGTGCAGCCCTAGGTGAAACTGTCGCGATCGCAGCGTCATTCGGTGAATCGCGCAGGTCTTGATCGGGAGGAACAGGTGACCTCAGGGCACCCACTGAAGCTGTATAACTCGCTCGGCCGGCGAATCGAGGACTTCATGCCTCGAGCCGAAACCGTGGGCTTGTACAGCTGTGGACCCACCGTCTACGGGTACCCCCACATCGGCAATATGCGAGCATACGTATTCGCGGACACCCTGCGCCGTGCGCTGCGATGGAAGCGGTATCCCGTAAAGCACGTCATCAACATCACTGACGTGGGGCACGCCGTTGCGGAAACCAACCTTGGAGAAGACAAGCTGGAGGCCGCGGCGGAGCGAGAACGACGCTCGGTCGAAGAAATCGCGCAACACTACACACAGGCATTTTTCGATGACCTCACCGCGCTCAATATCCTGCCCGCTGACGAGTATCCCCGAGCCACAGCCCACGTCGACGCGATGATCGAATTCGCTGCCGAACTTGAGAGCACAGGTTTCGCCTACCGGATTCCGACAGGACTGTACTTCGACACGTCCCGATCATCCGGGTACGGCGAGCTTGGGCTCATCGACGTAGCAGGCCAACTCGAGGGGGCCCGGGTCGAACAAATCGCCGGACGGCGGAATAAGACTGACTTTGCCCTGTGGAGGGCCGAGGCGTCCGACCAGCGCCGCGCGATGCGATGGCAATCCCCATGGGGGTGGGGTGCGCCCGGCTGGCATCTGGAGTGCTCCGTCATGAGCATGCACTTCCTGGGAAGCCACTTTGACCTGCACACCGGCGGCGTGGATCACAGAGAGCTGCACCACGTCAATGAGATCGCTCAATCTGAGGCATTCCTCAGCGACGGCGAGCGGTGGGTGCGCTACTGGCTGCACAACGAGTTCCTGCAGTTCAACGCCGGGAAGATGTCAAAGTCGGAAGGCGGAACCGTCCGGGTTTCCGACCTGGCGGACAAGGGTTACCACCCGATGGCATACCGGCTGTTCCTGCTCGGCGGCCACTACCGTATGCCGCTGGACTTCACGACGGACGCACTGGAGCAAACCAGGGCAACCATGCGCAGGCTCGTGGCGCGCATCGAAGCTTTACGCCCACTGCCGCAGGTCGTCGACCAGGCGATGGCGGGTGACGCGGCGGGTGACGACAAACGGGCCGCCGAGATCCTCGACCAAGTGGATGCCGCTATCAGCGCGGATCTCAACACCCCGCAGGTACTCGCCCTCCTGCAGGAGGCACTCAAGGACCAGGACCTTACCGAGCCAGGACGCAAGGTAGTGGTGAGTGCTGTCGAGGCCCTACTTGGACTACAGCTGGGCACCGCGTCCCAAGCGGACTTCGAGCAACGCCGCAGTCGCGACGACTTCAGCGCCGCCGATATCGGTGAAATTGAACAGCTAGTCGCTGCCCGAGCATCAGCTCGCGCCGAGCGAGACTGGGCCAGGGCTGACGTCATCCGGCAAGAGCTAGCGCAACGAGGCATTGAGCTGACTGACACTCCTACCGGGACAACGTGGGCACCGCAGCTGGACGGGTGAGGCCCCGTGGTCGCCCGACGCTATGCCGCCTGGGTAGACCCCTGGGAGGGGTCAGTGGTGCGAAGCTGCTGCGGGATTGTGAATGCCAGGCCCATCGAGCCACGATCGATGCGAAGTCCAAGGGCCACGCGCACGAGCACGTCGTAGGAGGTGATGTGCTGCCTGTTGAGTGCTGCTTGATCGCCATTGGAGTGAGGAGCGCGGCGGCGAGCCCGAGGACGACCAGGACGGGCTGCAGGTCGCGCAATGTCACCTTGATGAGCGGGTAGACAGCGCCCCAGAAGGCGGCGAGCAGGAGTAGCTCTCACCCATGATCGACGATTCATGTGGCAGGGCTACACGGCGCGTACTGGATTACTGGTATCGATGCCACGTGGCCGTGTGGCTGCCGGTGAGGATGGTGCGCATCCGGTGGGCGAGTTCGTCGGCGACGGCTGGTCGGCCGGCGAGGGAGGCGATGACGCTGGTAACGAGTTGGAGTTCTCGGGTTTGGCGGAGGATGTCCCAGCCGGGCAGCGTGGTGACGTCGACGCCGTACGTGGTGGCGAAACTGGTGTAGTCGGCGCGGCTGCGGGCGAAGCGGTGCGCGCCGTGGGCGGCGGGGACGAGGTCCCACTCGCGTGGTCCGATGGCGACGGAGTCGAGGTCGCCTAGCACGGTGTGTCCATCGGATGTGGCGAGCAAGTTGCCGGTATGGGCATCGCCGTGGATCACACCGACGGGCAGGGCCCATTCCGTTGCGAGCAGGGCTGACTCAAGGTCGTCGCACCATCGGCCGAGATGGTCGACGATGTGTGCGAGTGAGCGGCCCACCTGCTGCGCCCAGGAATGCATGAAGCGCTGCTCGCTGTCGGCAAGGAGGCTGAGGTCAGCCAACCGGCGCCGGGACTTGCCGACCGGATCCCAGGTGGGGACCGTGGTGGGCGCTTGTTTGATGGCGTGGATGGCGCGAAGTGGTCCTGTGAGGTCTACCGGCGCCCACCGTCGATCCGCGTCGTCGATTACGGCCTGCCAGATGGAAGCCGACCATTCGCCAGCGTGGACGGGGTTGGGCAAGCCGGCAGCGAGGCGGATCGTAGGCGCGTCCAACTCGGCGAACGCCACCCCGACACGAACGACACGGTCAACGCGTTCTGCCGCGGTGGGTCCGGTGGCCAACCGGAGCACGACGTCGGCGTGGTGGAGGTGGAAGACCGCGTTCATCGTGTATTTGATTAAGACGGCGTCGTCAGGATCGAGGCTCACCTGTCGGCACACTGCGCTGAGGCCGGCGCGAAGACGGGACTGTTCGTCGAGGCTCAGACGGGTCGCCACCGGCTGAGGCTATCCGGTGCGGTGGTGACGGTGTCGATGCGGTGGATGACCTCGGCGATGCCGCGGTGGGCGGCCCGTGGCCGAGCGAGCGTGGCCAGATTGTGCAGCCGATCAACGGCCCGTATGGAGTCAATCTCGACGGTCATGTCAATGGCCGTGTGGGCATGCTGTTCTGCTTGATCGAGGTCGCTGTCGAGGAGATGGGCGGTGGCGAGGGATATGGCGTCGAAGGTGTGGCTGCGTGCCTCGCCGGCGCCGCGGTTGTGGAAGGCGAGAGTGGCACGCTCGATGGCCATAGACGCGAACGCGGCGCGGTGCTGCGAATGTGTGGCCAGGGTGCTGTAGACGACGGCGGCGATGCCGTTGATGTCAGCGGGGGCGAGGAAGAACCGGGCCCAAGACGGGACGGTGGCGGCATCGACGCGGGCGAGTTCACCTTCAGCCCGTGCGAGGGCGTCGCAGACCAGCGCGTCCTGGCCGAGTGCGGCGTAGGCCCAGGCTTCGTTGGCGTGCAGGACGGCGACGGAGACCAGACAGCCGCTGTCTTGGGCGACGATCTGCCCGAGTTGCCACAACCGGAGCGCCTCTTGAGCGCGGTGTTGGTGGATGCTGATGCGGCCGAGTCGGTAGAAGGCGCCCGCGATGAGGGGCAGGTCGTCGATCTGGCGGGCGAGCGCGATGCTGCCGGTGAGGTAGCGGCGAGCGTCGCCGTGGTCGCCGAGGTCGTGGCAGGCCCATCCGACGACTTGGTACATGTCGGACAGCGCCGCCTTGAGATCGCGCTCAGTCTCCGGCTTGGCGAATCGGCTGTGCAGCATGCCGTGGGCCCAGTGCAAGTAGGCGAGCGAGGAGTCGCGGCATGATCCGCCGCCACGTTCGGCGTCGAAGCGGCGATGCCGGTCACTGATCTCGCGCAGGACCGCGACGTGCCGGTCCGTGACGACGGCAGGTACACCGTCGGTGGGCATGGGTGGCGTTGGTAGGAGCCGATTGGCGTTAGCTGGTGGTGAGCCAACCGCGTAGGAGGCGAGCGCGCCGAGGAAGTCACCGTAGTCACCGGGGTCGGAATGCGTGGTGGCGGTGCGCGCGACTCGGTGGGCCGTCTGCGAGTACGCCAGGCCCACAAGGCCGCGGTCGATGCCCAGACCGTCGGTGATGCGTTCGAGGACGTCGTAGGACGTTACCTGCTGCCCGCCCTGGGTGATCGCGCGTACCCGGGTTTCAGACATGCTGGTCGCTGCGGCGATGGCGGCGCGGCTGAAGCCCCGTGACTTGAGGAAGCGGAACAGGCCGGCGATGTCGCGGTGGGACAGGACTTCGGCGATCGGACGGCCGTCGTGCGTCGCGGACGTCCACCATGCGGGGTCTGGTTGTGGCCTACGCACCACGGCTGGCCTCCTTCCGTCGCCGTCGGATGACGCAGCGTAGCGAGACTGCGTGGTGCTGATCCACGCCATCGTGGGGGGCCATGATGGACCGTCCGGCTGGGCTGGTGCGTCCTTCCTTCGACACGAATGCTGGCCACAACACGGCCGCCACGTGGCGTCGGCGAGCTGCGATGGTGACGGCGCCTTCCAACGCCGCTGTAGTTGATGGCGGCGTTCAAGTCGTGGTGCTGGAGGAGACCCGGGTGAAGTCCGAGCATCGCAGGAGCGCGGGCGTCGCGGCAGTGCCGGCGGCGTGGTGGCGCACGGAACTCATCGAGGGCCAACCGGCCCGCGACGTGGTGGCGGCTCGCGACATCGGTGCCATGCTGCGATTTCTGCGCGCGAACGGGGCCACCGTTCTTGGTCTGAGCATCGCAACTGGGCTGTCGGAGACCCGGGTGCGGGCGATCCTCAGCGGGGCACAACGCGTCACGTCCTACGAGGTGCTCGAGCGTATTGCCACTGGGCTAGGAATACCGCGTGGAGTCATGGGCCTGGCATACATCGACGACGACCAAGCCTAGATCAACATTCGTGGACCGCAGCCGCCCTCGTCGAGGCGGTACGGCCCAGTCGTGGTGCCTCATTCGCACAGGGTGGGGGTGCGGCATGGACCCCCTCGTCGGGCTGACGTTGCACCCCAGCCACCCGGCATCGTCATTGCTGCGGTCGCCGGACCGGTGCGGGAGTCCCCGCCCCCATGCCACCGAGTCCGGATTTACGGCCGTGGGCGTTGCCACGCCCGAGCGGAGAGGGCGCCTCGCTCCGGGGAGGACGCGGGGCGCCCGACCGCTTACCGGGTTGCGCTGATGTGGTCGGCCAACCAGTTGACGATTTCTTGTCGGAGGGAGTGGGTCATGGGGGTGCCGCGGTGGCTGCGGTGGGCGCAGCCGTGGGAGATGGGGGTGGCAGTGCGTCGGGACTGGCCCGACGGGAGTCATGACCTGTTCGGCTGGCGTAGGACCGGCTCTGACCTAGGTGCGGCGATGCGGGCCGACCTGGTGTATTGGTTACGGGCGCCGGCCCGGCCGGTGTACTGCGTGGTCACGGTCAGCATGCGTGACTTCCTGTTGCACGGTCGCCGCGACGTCTGCCGTGCGTCGGACTGCCCCACTGCTCCGGCCCGGTCGGCCGGCGCGGTCGCGGACGGGGTGGTGGCGCGGTGAACTCCTTCGCACCCATGCGTGGCGAGCACCTGAGGGCGAATCTTGCGGCGTCCGCTGGCCAGGAGGTTGTGCCGTGCGGTCGGTGACGTTGGCCCGCCGCAAGCTCGGCGCGGGCTCGTTGTGGATCTTCGGGGTGTCGGCGTCGTCGCCGCTGACCGTGCTGGTCGGTGGTGTGATCGCCACCTACGCGACGACGGGCGTGGTCGGTGTACCAGCATCGTTTGTGCTGATCACGGTCGCGTTGGTGCTGCTGGCGGTGGGGTATCTGGCGATGTCTCGGCACGTGACACACGCGGCGCCGTTCTACGCCATGTTGGCCCAGGGCCTGGGCGGCACGGCTGCCGCGGCGGGGGCAGTGGTGGCGCTGGTGGGGTACCACTGCATCCAGATTTCGCTGTACGGGCTGGTCGGTGTCACCCTGGTCGGACTGCTCGGCGGGGTGTGGTGGGTGTGGGCCGCGCTGGTCTGGCTGATCGTGGCGATCCTCGGCGTGACCAGGGTCAGCGCGAACGCCCGCATCGTCGGCACCCTGCTCGCGGTGGAGATCGGGGTGATCGCCCTGTTCGACATCGCGGCGCTGACCCATCCGGCCGGCGGGACCTTGAGTTGGGCGCCGTTCGAGCCGTCGACCCTGTTCGTCAACGGAGCCGGTGGCGCGTTCGCCCTCGGGATGGCCGCGTTCGTCGGCGCCGAAACTGGCCCCGTGTACGGGGAGGAAGCCCGCTCACCGTCGGCGGTGCGCCAGGCGACGCTGCTGGCGGTGACATTCCTCGGAGCGTTCTACGCGGTGTCGTCGTGGGCGGTCGCGGTGGCGGTCGGCCCCGATCATGTGGTGGACGCCGCCCGCGACCCGCAACTGGGGTTGCCGTTCTCGGTGCTGGGCAGCGCGTACGGGCCGTCGGTGGTGACGGTGGCCACGCTGCTGCTGGTCACCAGTGTGGTGGCGGCGATGGCCGCGTTCCACCACGCCTGCGCCCGCTACCTGTTCGGCATCGCCCGCGAAGGTGTCCTGCCGGCCCGCTTGGCCCAGTTGACCGAAGGCACCGCCGGCGGTACCCCCGTCGCCGGGTCGGTGGTCCAGTCGACGATCGCGGCCGTCATGGTCGCCATGTTCGTTGTGGCCGGCGCGGACCCGATGACGGGTTTGTTCACGTGGCTGTCCACGATCGGCGCACTGGCGATCCTTGGGTTGCTGGTGGCCACGTCGGTGGCGGTGTACCGGTTCTTCCGCGCCGGCCGGGGTGGCACCGAGTCGTGGTTCGTGCGGGTGGCCGCCCCGACTCTGGGCGGCATCTGCGGCGGGTTCGTCCTAATGTTCATGATCAGCAACCTGGCGTCGTTGCTGTTGTTGCCGCCCGACTCGCCACGCCGGTGGTTGGCGCCCGGCCTGGTCGCGGCCGCTGCGGTCGCGGGCGCGGTGTGGGCCGGTTGGCTGCGCCGCTTCCGACCGCGGGTATACGCCGGTCTGGGCGCGGGCACACCGGAACCGATCGGTGTGCTCGACCAGCGGCTCGCCGCGCTGGACGTGTGAGGCGTCATGTCCTCGACCACCATGGGTCCCTCCCGCGAGCCCCACTCGCCCCAGGATCCCACCCGGCCGGGCCTGCAGGGCGACGTACCGCCGGATCAGCTGACGGCCATTGATGTGCGTAACCAGGTGGTGGAGCGGATGCGGTGGATGAACCTGCGCCATGCGCACCATGCCTGGGAGCAGCGCTACCGTGACCCCCTCGCCCCGTACGGGCTGGCGTTGCTGTTCGTGCAACCCGATCCGATCCGGCGGGGTCGCCTGTTGGTGAAGGCGGCCACGAAGCTGTGGTTGCACGGCCCGGAGACTGAGCACCTGCCCCGCCTGCTGTTCGGGTTGAACAACCTGGTCGTGGACAGGATGCGCGAGGGTGTGTTTGACCTGCGTACCGAGCTGACCAATCGTGTCGACAACGGCATGGACGACGATGCCTACTACGTCGGCATCGGCCTGTCCAGCCTGGACACCCACACCGGCGTCTGGGAGCAGGCCCAACGGCGGGTCGAAGACGTCGCGGAGGTTCCCGGGACGGTGGCGATGGTGCTCACTGACCAGACCACGATCGTGTGCTCACGGCGCGGGATGAGCGAGTACAACGCCTTCCAGATCCATTCGACCCACAGCCTCGGTGCCAGCTACGGGTACGGGTTCAACCCGTGGTCGTGGAGTCAACCTGACCAGCTGCGCCACGATCCCGCCCACGCGGAGATCCTGCGTTGGCTCGACGTCCTCAACGACACGCTGTGGCAGGCCGACAACGCCCGCATCGTGGCCGCCCGCCGCCGTACCCGGGGGCGAGGCGAGCGTGGCCACTAACCTCGCCACCACGGCACCGGCGGACCTCAACACGCCGGTGGACCTGTCCGGCCCGGTCGAGCAGGTCCTGACCGACCTGCACACCACGCTGAAGCGCTCGCGCCGGTTCGACATCGGGTTTCCCGGCGCGGTCGACCTGACCTTTCCCGCCCTGGCCGGCCTGTTTACCACCCAGCTGCTCAACAACGTGGGCGACCCGTTCGACCTGGGCCACGGCCGCAACCACACCAAACAGGTCGAGCAGCAGGTCATCAACACCATCGCCGACCTCCTCCGTGCCCCGGCTAGCCGATGGGGTTACGTGACGACCGGGTCCACGGAGGGCAACCTGCACGCGCTGGACGCCGCGTGGCAGACCTACCCCGACGTTGTGGTCTACACGTCCACCGCCGCCCATTACAGCGTCGCCAAGGCCGCCCGCATGCTCAAACTCCCTTTGATCATGGTGCGGGCCGATGACACCGGGCAGATGGACTACGACGACCTCGCCGGCCAACTTAGCCTTCGCCGCGACCGCGCCGCGATCATCGTGGCCACCGCCGGCACCGTGATGACCGAGGCCGTCGACAACGTGACCCGTATCGTCGAGATCTGCCACACGATGGCGATCACCCGCCGGTTGGTCCACGTTGACGCTGCGCTGTCCGGCATCCCCCTCGCGTTGCTGCCTGACGCAGAGCGCCCAGCGTTCGACTTCACCGCTGGCGCGACATCCATAGTGATCAGCGGGCACAAGTTCCTGTCCACGCTGATGCCGTGCGGGGTGCTCGTCTACGCCCAACCACCGCACACCCCGCTGCACGCCCGGGTTGCCTACACCGGCAGCGTGGACAGCACTATCAGCGGATCCCGCTCCGGGCACACTCCGCTGATCCTCTGGCACGTCCTGCAGACCCTGGGCACCGAAGGGCTTCGCGCCCGCGCGCAGGCATCCCGTGACCTGGCCGCCTACACCCACGCCCAACTCGGCCAGGTCGGCTGGGAGGCCACCCGCAACCCGTACGCGTTCACCGTGGTCCTGCGCACCCCACCCGCAGCGGTGCGCGACAAGTGGGTCCTCGCCGACGACGGGCAGTACTCGCACATCGTCTGCGCTCCCGGCATCACCCAGGTTCAGATTGACGACTTTCTCACTGACCTACAGGCCGCCCGTGAACACCGAGCGGCATCCCCCACGGCCGTGCCAGAGCCGACACGGCGACGATTCCTCCGGAGCCCTCGATGACATCGACAACCAAAGCACCCATATTCCGCCTGCTCTGGATGATCCCCGCCAGCTTGATCATGCTGGCGTTCCTGCCCTACCTCGCCGGCGACCACCACACGGCCCGGCTGCTGCTCATGGCGTTGAGCAGCCTTCTGGCGGCGGCCAGCAGCGTGCCGTATCTCCGTAGCATCCATGCTGGGATCACCCAACCCCGGTTGGTGACGTGGGCAACCTGGTCGGTCCTGACCGGCATGGCCGCGTTCGCGTCCGCCTCCACGGGCGACTGGCCCGCTGCCGTCTTCGCCGGGATCGGCACCGTAGCGACCACCACGATCGTGGTGGTCGGCTGGCGACGCGGCCACCGCGGCGTCGGCAAGCTCGACATCACCTGCGCCAGCATGGTCATCGCCGGTCTGGCCCTGTGGCAGGCGTCAGACCAGCCGGCCGTGGCGGTGATCGTGGCCTGTTCGGTAGACCTGATCGGCCTTGTACCGACCCTCGCCAACGTCTGGGCCCATCCCGGCGAAGAGAACCCGAGCACGTGGACGCTCATCGCCGCGGGCGGGTTGTGCGCCGCGTTGGCCGCTTGGGGCGACTGGACCATCACCGCGCTGGCATACCCGGTCTACGTCGCGGTGTCGACGGCCACGGTCGCCGTCCTGGCCCGCCGTTGGCCGCCCCGCGCAGGCGTATCTGATCGGGAGGTGGCCCATGTCCATGACACAATCAGCTGGCCCGCGAACTGACCCGGCGACGGTGGCGGCCGGTGGTGCCGCAGCGGTCGGCGCGGATCGTGTCGCTGCCCGAGCATGGCATCGTTGCGCGCCTCCAGCGGCGGGCGGGCGTGATCTGGCGAGGCTGGATCGTAGCCTTCCGTAACGCCGCGACCGTATGTACGGAAGCCGCCGCTTGACCAATCTGGGCAACGTGGCCGCTGCTGCCACCGCGGACCGCCGCGATTGATCGGCACGACGCGATGTGAGCGCATGCGTGTCGCTCGACCCGGGTGAGAGACGAAAACTGGGCGACTGCGCCACGTGGTGCGTGATGAACTGGTGGGCCGTCCGTCAACCACCTCTGCGCCGGGCTGGTGTTCCGGTCGACGCTGTTCCGGCGTGACGTCCCGCGGCCGTCGACGTTGCACCCACGATTAAGACCCGAGATGTGGACGGAGCTTGTGATGATCAGTCCCGACGACCTCGCCCAGCGTCTCGAGCGTCTCACGGTCGAGCGTGGCGAGGTCCTCGATGAGGTCACCCTCGCCGCACAGCAGGCCGGAGCTTCGGCGGTACTGCTTATCGGTTCCCTTGGTCGAGGTGGCGGTGACGCATTCTCGGACTTGGACCTGATCTGCGTCCCCGCCCCGCATTTCACGGGCGTCGACCTTGGCGCGCTGTTTGGCCAGCGGGTCGTCGGTGAGGTTGTCGCACCCCGTAACGCACCCGTCGGCGGCGCCTATGAGGGGCTGTGCCTGGGCATCGCCGGGGCGGTCTGTTGGCTGGACTGGTACACCTGGCCGCAGGCCACCGCCGCCATCCCCGCCGACGCCCGGGCGCTGTTCGACACCGTCGGACTGCCGCGCAGCGACCTGACCTTCATCCCGTTGATCAACCGGCACAGCGACCCGGCCGCCCCAGCACATCCGCCAGGTCCGGCCACAACGCTGCTGCGCGTCGCCGTGGCCGCGAAGTACCTGGCCCGCGGCGACCGTTTACGCCTCACCAGCAAGCTGCCCGACACCGCCGAGCGTCCCCTCAACCGGGTCCACGAACTGCTGCACGCCCAGCTCGCGGCCATCGACGCTCCGGAACTCGTTGCGGCGGTGACGGGCACGGCCGCGCTGGTTGACCTCGCTGCGGCCCAGTACGCCTCCATGACCGAGGGGACCCGACCGTGAACACCGGCGGCCCCGCCGCGGGTCTCGCGTACGGCACGGTGAAAGTCGTTGCCCACGATGCGGGCTGGGCACACATTGCCGCCGACCATATTGCCCGCATCCGCGCCGCGCTCAGCGCGTGGGCGCTGGCTGTCGAACATGTCGGGTCCACGGCCGTGGTTGGCCTACCCGCCAAGCCGATCGTCGACCTCGCTGTGTTGCTGGCCGTGCACGCCGACCCGGAGCAGATCATCGACAGACTGGGCGCGTGCGGGTATGTGTTCCGTGGGGATAAGGGTGATCAGGGCGGGATGTTGTTCGTCGCCGAGACCGCGCCACGGGTACGGGTTGCCCACGTGCACGTGCTGCCCGACGGTGACCCGCAAGGGGCCTACTACCTGGCCGTCCGCGATCGGCTACGCGACCAGCCACACCTGGCCGAAGCGTACGCTGCCCTCAAGATTCGCCTGGCTGCGGAGCATGGTGATGACCGGGCCAGCTACACGGCCGCGAAGGACAGGTTCCTCGCCGAACTGCTCACCGATCTACCCACCGCGACGGTGGAGGAGCCGGTGGTGCAGCGAGTGCGCACCTTGGCGGTGACGCCGTCGAACCGGCTGTTGCTGATCAGACGGACCAAACCCGGTCAGGACGTGTACTGGGTCGTTCCGGGTGGCGGGATCGAACCGCACGATGGCAGCCTCGAAGACGCCGCGCACCGCGAGAACCACGAAGAGTTGGGCGGGCGTGTCGACCTGCACCGACTCGTCCACATCGGGGTCGTGCACGGCCAAGCGCATGCGATCTTCCTCGGCCGCGTCGACGCCTGGGATCCCGATGCTCGGACCGGACCGGAGCTCATCGAGCCAGGTAACGGCGACTACGACCTGGAAGAAGTGCCCCTCGACCCCGACCTGCTCGGAATCGGCCGGATCTGGCCGGTGCCGACGATGCGATGGATCGCCGACAAGCTGCGCGAGGGCCGGGACCTGTTCACTCTCCCCGACCTGCGCGAGACCCGTGTGGTGCGGTGGCGGTCGCGGCGGACCCCGCAACCCTGGACCGGGCCGCTCGCGATGGCCACCAGCAGCACCGCGAAGTTCGCGATCGCCGCCGACCACGTCGCCGGCCACGACATCCGTCTCGAACGGGTGAGCCTGGATCTGGTCGAGATCCAGGACGTCGACGTGGCCGCCGTCGCCCGGCACAAGGCCCAACAGGCCTTCGAACGGCTGGGGCGGCCGCTGATCGTGGAAGACTCCGCGTTCGGCCTGGATGAACTCAGCGGCTACCCGGGTGCTCTGGTTAAACACCTCATCGATGCCGCTGGCGCGCGGGGCATGGCGCACCTGGCCGACCTCACCGACAACCGGTCGTGTACGTCCACCGCCGCGCTCGTCTACGCCGACGATGCGGGGCTGGTCACCTTCACCCACCAGCGCACCGGCACCGTCGCCACCGCACCGGCGGGCCACAGCGGCAGGCTGCCCCTGTGGACCGTGTACATCCCGCCGGGCGCCGCGCAGCCGTTGGCGGCGATGCCCGACCACGACCGCGAGACCTGGCAGCTGCAGTGGCACCACCAGTCGGTCTTCGCCCAGTTCGCCCGCTGGTACACCCGACACTCGGCCTCATCCGGTGACCTGTGAGGTCAGCACGGTCCGCCAACCGCGGCGGGCCCGACTACCACCAGGGCGCGACCATCAAAAGTCGGCACCGGCTCCCGTGGTCAGGCAGCACCACCATCCGCACCCGGCCCGCCAAGCTCGACGGCCTAACCACCGTCACGGCCAGGCCCGTCGCCGCTCGCTACGGCGGGTTGGTGAGAC
The DNA here is from genome assembly GCF_039528515.1 of Luedemannella flava. Lineage (NCBI taxonomy): Bacteria > Bacillati > Actinomycetota > Actinomycetes > Micromonosporales > Micromonosporaceae > Luedemannella > Luedemannella flava. The sequence goes on along the minus strand of NZ_BAAALT010000059.1, from coordinate 94,218 downwards.
GCCCGCCGCAGTTGGTCACGCAACAGGTCCGCGAATCTGGTCCGTTCCTCTCGGGTGGGGTGGGTGGACGACTGAAGGGACCGGTACAGGTCGTCGCCGTCGAATCGCGGCGAGACATGGACGTGGTAGTGCCACACACTCTGGTCGCCGGCGGGCTCGTTGTGCTGGCGGGTGGAGATACCCGCACAGCCGTAGCTGCGGCGTATTGCAACCGCGACCTGCTGGACAAGGTCGTGCACCCCGTGCCCCACGACCGTGGGCAATGTGTAGAGGTTCTCGACGTGGACCGCGCTGACCACCAGCACCGATCCCGGATTGTGTGGCTTCCACGACGGGGCGATGAACGCGACCGCCACGTCCGTGCGGGCCACGACATCGTCCGGGCCGCTGATGTCGGTGGCCCCGCCGGCGATCAGGACGCAGAACGGGCACCGGTAGCCGGCCGGCTCATGCGAGATCATCCGACTGCTCGTCCCCTCATCAGGTCATCGCCCGGGTCGGGAGGCCGTACGGGTGCCGTCGCGGTCGCGAGCAGATGGATCGACGTCGCGGCGAGCGCGACTTCGGCCCGTTCGGCCAGTCGCAGCGCATGAGGATTGAGCTGGGGATGAACCCTGGCCCACGCCCCGATCGGGCCTTCCACGCCGAGCACCTGAGCGTCGCGCAGCCCGGCGGCCGTCAACTCGGTGGCGAGCTCGTTGACATCGTGCAGGTAGACCACCTGGTCCCACGCATCGCCGTCCTCCACGTGGCCGGCCCTCATGCTGGTCAGGGTGTGCTCATGCCACATGGGGTCGCCCAGTTGCCCGGCGGCGGCCCGCACGAATACACGCGCCCACCGCGACAGCGCCGTCGCGACCAGAACCCCACCAGGTCGCAGCACACGCACGGCCTCCGCCAGAGCCGAGGCCCGGTCGGCACGCTCGGGAAGGTGATACAGCGGTCCCAGCAGCAACACCGCGTCCGCTGTGCCCGTCTTTGCGGGAAGGTCACGCGCGTCCGCGACGTGCGCGGTGATCCCACGGGCTGCTGCCTGTTCGACGTGGCGCGGGACGAGGTCGTAGATGGTCACCGTGTAGCCGCGGCCCGTCAGGTGTTCGGCGTAGCGTCCCGGCCCGCCGCCCACATCGAGCACCACTGCCGGTGGCGGTGGCAGCCAGCGGGCGAGCAGATCGCACGTGCGCGCCCATTCCACCTGGTCGCGATCGCGAACCAACCGGCCATCCTCGTCACCATCGGTGTAGATATCGATCACATTGGTCATGGTGAGGAGAATCGGCACTCGACCATCGCGGGGCAATCCATTTCACCGCCGCGAAACCGCCGGCACGTCCCGCCCACCCGACACGGCAGGCAGGAGGCGAACCGGGGTCATCGAGATCCCCGCCACGCCGACCTGATCAATGGCGACCGCTGTCACGGGAACGGTGACAAATCTCGGACGGTAGGTGTCATACCGGACTGTCATCGTGAAAGTCGCCCTCCGCCACAACCCGAGAGGCCGTGCGACCTCGTACAGCTGCGACGGTGTACGCGCGCCGTCGTCCACCCCATCGGCGAGGAGGTCAGGTGACCACGACCGAGGCAACGACCACTAGCACGCAGACCACTACGGCGGACCCGGCGGGTGAGTCGGTTTTGCCGGAGCTGCGCTCGATGTGGTGGGAGAGCGGCCTGCGGGCCCGCGCCGCCGCCGGCGTGCTCGCGGTTTTCACCGAGCTGCCGCGCCTGGCCTGGCAGGCGATGCGGATCAGCTGGCGTGCCGACCGTACCCGCACCCTGATCGTGATCGTCGCGACGCTGACGGCCGGGGTGATGTCGACGTTCGGGCTCCTGGCCACCCAACGGGTACTGGTGGAGTTGTTCGCCGGCGGCCCGACCCCCGACCGGGTCCGCGCCGCCCTGCCCGCCCTGACCCTGCTCGCGGCGGCGACAGCGGTGCGGGCCGGCATGGGTATCGCGCTCGGGTACGCGCAGAACGGGCTCAATCCGCGGGTGAACCTGCAGGCCGAACGCCGCCTGTTCGAGACGACCACCGCGGTGCGGTTGGACGCGTTCGACGCGGACGCGTTCGCCGACGACATGGAACGCGCCTCCCGCGGCACGGACGCGGTGATGTCCCTCGTGCAAGGTGTGACGAACCTGGCCGCCGGGGTCGTCGGGCTCCTCGCGGTGACCGTGGCGGTCGTGGTGATCCATCCGCTGCTGCTGGTCGCGTTGCTGATGGCGACCGTGCCCAACGGGTGGGCGTCGGTGAAGGCCGGCCACCAGCGCTACCAGACCTACCTGGCCGGGTCGGTACGACGACGCCGGTTGTGGATCCTGCACCGGCTCATGGCCGAACGCGCCACCGCCGCCGAACTACGCACCTACCGACTGCGTGACTTCCTGCTCGACCAGTACGACCGCGTCATGGGCGCCGAAACTCGCATCCAGCTCGACCTCGCCCGCAGGGTCACCACCACGACCAGCGTCGGCGCGATCATCGGCGGCATCGCCACGACCGCCGTGTACGTGCTGCTGGGGTTGCTGCTCCTCGATGGGCAGATTCCGTTGTCGGCGGCGGCCACGTGTGTGATCGCGGTCCAGGCCGCGCAGCGGTCCCTGGCTGTGGTGACGTTCCAGATCGACCGCACCTACACCGACGGGCAGCATTTCGGCGACTACACCGGCTTCATGACCCGCGCCGGCGACTACATGCCCCCACCCGCCGGCACCCACACACCTGGTCCGCTGCGCGAACTCGCCGTCGACCAGGTGAGCCTGAGCTACCCCGACCGCGACACCCCCGCGCTCGACCAGGTCAGCCTGGTTGTGAATGCCGGGCAGACGGTGGCGTTCGTCGGGGAGAACGGATCCGGCAAGTCCACCCTGGCCGCCCTCATCGCCGGCCTTCGCACCCCCGACGACGGGAAGATCACCTGGAACGGGCACACCCTCACCGACCTGAACCCCGATCTGGTGCGGGCGCGGATCGCGGTGGTCAGCCAGGACTACTTCAAATGGCCGCTCAGCGCCGCGACCAACATCGCCATCGGAGACATCACCACCCCGCCCGAGCAGGAGCGGATCCAGGCCGCCGCTACCAGGGCGGTGGCCCACGACATGATCGAGGACCTGCCGCACGGGTATGACACGCTGCTGGACCGTACCTTCGCCGACGGGCAGGACCTCTCCGGCGGGCAGTGGCAGCGCATTACCGCCGCCCGCGGCTTCTACCGCGACGCCGAACTCCTGATCATGGACGAGCCGTCGTCCGCCCTCGACCCCCGCGCCGAGGACGCCCTCTTCCAGGCCATCCGTGACCGGCATGGCACCGCGACCACGATCCTGATCACGCACCGGCTGGCAAACGTCCGCCACGCCGACCGCATCTTCGTCCTGCACGACGGCGCCCTCGTTGAGGCCGGAACCCACGACGAGCTGATGGACGCTGGTGGCCGCTACGCCGACCTGTTCGCCCTGCAGGCCGCCGGTTACAGCGACCGTACGGACCCGTCATGACCGCGCCGATCACCGTGAGCCGCGTACGGGCCATCGCGCTGACCCGCGACGACCAACTGCTGCTCATCCACCGGATCCGACCCGGCCGACCCGACTACTGGGTGCTGCCCGGCGGTGGAATCGAACCAACGGACATGACCCTGACCACGGCGCTGGCCCGGGAACTGCGGGAAGAGACCGGCGGGCACGCGACCATCTACCGGCTCATCCACCTCATCAACGACGCGCCGTCCGGGCAGGCGGTGTTCCTCGCCCGCGTCGATAACCCGAACCCGCACACCCGCACCGGCCCCGAGCTCACCACTGCCGGAACCGACGCCGGCGAGTACCACCTCGAGGCCCATCCGCTCACCCCGACAGGCCTCACGAACCTCGACATCCGACCGCACGGCATCGCGGACCTCCTCGCCGAGCACCTACGCGCGGGGCGCAACCTGTTCGACCTGCCGACCTGCGCCGCACCCACCATCTCACCCGCACATCGCAAACACCACCCGCTCAACACGTGGCACCGGGCGATGTGGCGGCCCGGCCGGGTCCGGCAGCGGTACGGGTCGTCGTGCGGGCGCTACTGCGCGCTGGCGACCGCATCGTCCTGGTCCGGGAGGCCTACCAGGACATGACCCTGTGGCTGGCGCCCGGCGGTGCGGTCGAACCCGGCGAACTGCTGACCACCGCCCTCATCCGCGAGGTCCGCGAAGAGGTCGGCCTGACCGTCCACACCGTCGGGCCGATCGCCTTCTGCATCAACACCCGCCGCGACGACGCCACCACGACCCTGGTCGTCTTCTTCGAGATCACCGACTGGTCCGGAACCCCCGAGCCCGTTGACCCGGACATCCTCGACGCGGCACTTGTAAGCACGCACGACGCAGTGGGCCTTGTCAGCAGCGAGCCGCAGGCACCCCGGCGCATCGTGCAACCACTCGCCGAGTACCTGCTCGGTCGATGCCCGCCCGGCACCACCTGGACCTGGGACGGCGACAACACGGACGCCACCTGGGGAGCAGCACATTCTCGTGACCGGTCATCGCGGTGACGAGAGGCCCGGCGCGGCGGGCACGGTGCATCCAGATCGGCTGAGGACGGCGCGTGTCCCTCGGCCGAGACCTCTGGTGACACTCGGCGCGCCGGGCGTAAGTGCTACCCCGTCGGCGGGAAGCCGACCAGCCGCATCGCGGCCACGTTGTCGGGCCGGGACCAGAACAGCTCATGCAGATCCGCTGGCAACTCGTCACGGTGGGTGCTGCTCCTCCCGCGACGGAAAAACTGGTCATCTACCTGCTGAAGGTCCGCGAACGACGGGATCACCGCCCCGGCCCTCGGTGACAGCTGCGGCGCGAGCGCCGTGACGACTCGTTCCACGGCGTACGCCGGATCGCCGACCAGGTCCTCGTAACGCAGCAGCAGGCGGTTCGGCACGGGCGGCTGCAGCCAGCTCAGCACGTTGGCGCCCCAGCTTCCCGCACCGACCGGCTCATCCCGGACGATCATCTTGCGCAGCTCGGCCGCGAACCTGCCGGGCTCGGCTTCGCTGACCTGGCGAGCCCACGACACCAGCGCGTCACGGCCGTCGCGGACCAGGCAGATCGCCTTATCCCCTGGATCCACCTCGTGGCCTACCTGCCGGTGAGTCTTCACGAAATGCACCCGGGTGTCCGTGCGCATCGCCTCGATCGCGGCCGGTCGCTCCGTGAAGCCGATCAGGTCAGCACCCAGACGCCGGGCGACGTAGTCGGTGTCATACACGACCGAGGTACGCACCCCGTACAGGTGATGGAGGGCGATCCGCAAGAAGGTGTTGCCCGACCGGGGAAACGAGGCCAGCCAGACAATCACCCTGGCACTGTAGCGACACCTGCAACCCCGTTGAAGCGGCGAACGCGAGGTTCGCCGCGAGATGGTCGACCCGATGCGGCCTTTGGCCGGCGCCGTGGCCCTCACATCCCATCAAGCAGGGAGTTTGGCGAATTGGTACAAGGGCGGTTCTTGGGAGGGCAGTGTCCGTTGAGCGATTTCGGCACCTTGAGGCGCGGCCGCGCTATACGTGCCGGGTCGGGTAGCCAATCTCGATGAGATCGTCCGTGAGATCGGCAACCACGAGGTCCGCGTTCAAGCGGCGTACAAGCTCATCGGACAGCGGGTGCAGGGCGAAAACCTCGCCGACCGCCTCAAGATCTACGGTTGTCTCGTAGTAGTCCTCGGCGAAGCGGTGGTACGCCACGGCTGTGCCCTCCACCAGCACCTGGAACAGCCGGTCGGCACCGTCCGGATCATTGCCATCCGGAAGGTCGAGCTCTCCGGTGTGCCACCGATCGTCGCCGTGCTGCCGCCACAGGCACACCGTCGCTTCCAAGGTGCCCTTGTAACTGAACGCCGGCTCGTCGACGCAGCCGGAGAAGACCTGCGGCACCGCGTCGACCAGCCCGGGCCACAGCTCGCCATCGTTGCTGGCCGGGCTCATCGGTGACTCGTGGTCGAAGCCTCGGATGAACGCGCCCGATGGCGAGAACACGATCGACCACGCGTCGCCCGATCCGTTCCGCATGGACGCCATCTGCTCGCCTGGCGCCCAGCGCGCGTCGAAGGAGTAGTACCGCGACTCCCACTCAGGACTCAAGATCGCGTCCAGCATCGCCATCGCTCGACACCGCTCGCGCAGTGTCGGTATGTCCGGGAGGGTGCGCACCACGTTATGAACCGCCACCGGCACATCTAACCTCGACGCGCCTGCCCGTGTGGCTCCTCCTCGCCGCCGTTACGAAGATCATCAAGTCTAGGTGGGCAGCCCGCCTGACCCAAGAATGATCATGATCAGGGGTGATCGTCGATGGCCAGCGATGGCGTCGACTTCGCCTCGCCAAACTGCGTGCTCATCCGCCAGGCAACACGCCCAGTCACACTTGCGTGGGGCCGCATGGGGGCGGCTATGCTCGACGACTTATGGGAACACCTGTTCGATCAAGGTGGTGTGTCAGTGGAGCGGCAAGCGACCAAGCGACGACACGGGCGTGGGCACACGTACGAGTTCGCGATCAACGGCCTCGACGGTCGGGTCACCATCACGACCACCGCCGACCACACGGTGCGCACCGTTGTTCTGGCCGCAGGTAAACAGGGCTCCACGATCAGCGGGCTGTGCGACGCGTTGTCGCAGATGACCTCGCTCGCGCTGGCCCACCACACCCCAGTGCAGGCGGTGGCTGCCGTGTTGACCGGATTGAGGTTCGAACCCGCCGGAGCCACCGGCGACCCGGAGATCCCCACCGCGACGTCGGTAGCGGACTACCTGGGGCGGCGCATCGCCGCCGATCTGGTAACCCGGCGACAGCGGGCACGGCGATGGACACGGTGCCGCGCCCGCACCAGTTGACAGATGTTGCTATTCGCCAACACGGCTTTGGAGGTGTGCTGTGCCGGTGCTGCATCACGTGGCGGTGACGGTGACCAGCCTGGTTGAGGCCAGACCGTGGTACGACGCGGTCCTCGGAGTGTTGGGCTACCGGCCCGAAATCGTCTCGGAGCGGATCTGCACCTGGACTGGTGCCACGCCGGAGATCCTGGTGTACCCGGACGAGGGCGATGACCGGTCCCCGCATACCCATGGTCGCCCCGGTTGGCAGCATGCCGCGTTCGCGGTGGACGACCGGACCATGGTCGACGCGGTCCACCGGGCGGTGATCGAGGTGGGCAGCGGAACGGTGGTGCACGCCCCGCGCGAGTACGACTACATGCCCGGGTACTACGCGGTGTTCGTGACCGACCCCAGCGGCGTGCGGTGGGAGATCCTCCACGCACCGTCGATCAGCGCCAACACGTAGGCAGGCCGGCACCCGGACGAGGTCATCACATGGTCCGAGGCGCTGGCAAAACCGGCGATGGGCCTGGCGGTGACTTTCGACGGTGGTGGGCCGCGTACGCCGTGTCCGAACTCGGCAGCGCCGTCGGCGCGGGAGCGCTGTCCCTCGTCGCGGTCATCGTCCTGAACGCTTCCACCCTGCAGGTGGCATTGCTGGCCGCCCTGTCGGGTGTGGCCGGTGCGATCCTCGCGGTGCCAGCCGGGCCGTGGGTCGAGTTCCGCCGCAAGCGGCCCGTGATGATCGGCACGGACCTGGTCCGGGTCGTGGTCCTCGGTAGCGTCCCCGCTGCGGCCGCCGTCGGCTCGTTGACCTACGCGCAGCTGTGCGTGGTTGGTGTGGTCCAGGCGGTGTGCGCGATCGTGTACGCAGCCGCGTCCGGTGCCCACCTCAAGGCGCTGGTCGGTGAGCCACAGCGCCTGGCGGCGACCAGCCGGATGGAGGCCACGCTGTGGACCGCGATCAGCGTCGGCCCGCCGATAGGTGGACTGCTCGTGTCGTGGCTAGGCGCCACCACCGCGATCGCGGTAGACGTGGTCAGCTTCGCACTGTCCGCGCTCGGCGTCCGCCGCCTGCGCACACCGGAACCGGCACCGCCCACTCCAGCCCGTCACCGCCGGTGGGCCTCCGAGGTGACCATGGGGTGGCGAGCCATCGGTGCTCATCCGGTGCTGCGGCTGCTGTTCGGCAATGCCATGGTCTTCGGCGGCCCGATCATGGCGATCTCACCGGTACTCGCCGTTCTCATGCTGCGCGACCTCGGGCTACGCCCGTGGCAGTACGGACTCGCCCTCGGACTGCCCGGCCTCGGCGGCATCGCCGGCGCCCTGCTGGCCAAACCCCTCGTGCGACGGTTCGGGCAACGCCGCGTCCTGCTCGCCGCCGGCCTGGCCCGCACCCCCTGGATGCTGTTCCTGCCGCTGGCCCCACCCGGCACCCCGGGGTTGATCGTGATCACGGTCGCTGACATGTTGTTGCTCGCCAGCGCTGGCGTGTTCAACCCCGCGTTCGCCACCTACCGGATGAACGTGACCCCCGACGCCGTGATGACCCGGGTCCTGACCGCCTGGTCGATCAGCTCGCGACTGATCCAACCGATCGTCATCACCGCAGCCGGTCTACTCGCGACCGCCATCAGCCCACGGACCACGCTCACCGTCCTGGCCGCACTCGTGCTCACCAGCGCGCTGCTGCTGCCCTGGCGGACTGATACCACCACGCCCGCACCGACACGCCATGCAGCCTCGCGGGCGGCCCGACCGCCCACGAGCCGAAACGCGCGCCGTTGACTGGTCGGTCCTCAGGTCGATGAGGCGTCGGTCTGCGCCGCCCTGCGGCTCAGGAAACCGGCGCGGCGCGCGATCATCTCCTCCAGAGCATCGAGAGTGGGCAGCGGCCCGATCACCTGCTCGCAGTCCATGCCCAGCACGTCGCAGGGCAGATACCAGGAGCGCATGTCCTGCGCCGTGAACTCGCTGGCCTGCGGTCGTTGCGCATGCCGGCGCAGAGTCTCCTCCAACGGCACGTCAAGGTAGAACACGTACGCCTCACCTCGATGGTCCCGAACGAGGTCACTGATGATGTGTCGGTACCGGGCGGCGGCGAGGATGCCCTCCACGACGACGTGGCGACCGTGATCGAGCGCGAACCTGGCGACATGCTCGATCAGATGCGGCGCCAGCCCGCCCTCAACGTCGCGCTCGCGCAGCACGATGCGCCGCAGATGGTCCTGCTCAACGAGGGCACAGGACCGGTCGTAGCGCCGTTGCAGCATGCGGGCCACCGAAGACTTCCCGGACCCGGAGTTGCCTCTGATCACAACCAGCTTGGGCTTCGCCGCGTTGTCGGTACCGGACGCCATGCCGGCGATCCTGGCCCGCCACCGACGCAAACGCTGGCGCGACGCGCGGCGACTGTGGCAACGCGATGTGAAACATGTCCGCCGACCTGGAAGCCAGCCGCGACCGGTTCGACCGGTGCTGGCAAGACCAGCCGCGGGCCGGGGATGATCGGGCGCGGTGGCGGGCTACAGGCCCGTCACGCCGTCGATCTGCTCACGCAGCAGATCGGCATGACCGTTGTGGCGGGCGTACTCCTCGATCATGTGCAACAGGACCCAACGCAACGAGACCGGACCCCCGCCTGGCTCCTCGCCCACGACATCGAGATCCACCGCCCCAGCTACGAATTTCTCCGCGAACGCCACCTCATCGCGCCAGTCAGCCCATGCCGAGGCCACCATGTCCTCATCCGCGTCGCGCACATCGAAGGCCGTGTCGGGCCCGACTGTGGAATACAAGGCGGGTGGATCTTCGCCGGCCATGACCCGCCGAAACCAGAACCGCTCACCCTCTGCCAGATGACGTACCAGCCCCAGCAGCGACAACGCCGACCGGCTCACCGCACGACGGGAAAGATCCTCCGGCGACAGGCCGCGACACTTGTACTCGAACGTGAGCCGATGCCACCGCAGGAACGCGACCAACGTGGTCGCCTCATCCGCTCGCGGCGGACGAGGCTCACGCGGATCAACCCGGGCGTCGACGGTATGGGATGTCATGCCCTGATTATCCGAACAGCTACGACAATCCAGGCTGGCCGTGTGGTCCACACAACCGGTGGAAGCCACAGCCAACGCGCTGGGGCTGAGTCCATGCAGACCGGCCTGGCGCATCGAGAACCGAATCGGGCTCCTCGCCGTTGACGGTCAGCTTGCGCGGCCGATGGGGTGGCCATCCTTACGTAGCCGGCGGGCCCAGCCCTGGATGGTGTGGACGGGAACCTGGTAGTGCTCGGCCAAGCCGCTAATCGTGCCGACCTGCCGGTAGGCACCCATCACCTCGTCCGCCGGCGGCATCCGCCGGTAAACCCGATCACCCTTGGCCGCCGCCGCCGCGTCGTCGGTCGGTGTGGCCGCCGCCTTGCGGGGAGGCGACGTGGTGTTACGAGTCGACTTCGCCGCCGACTTACGTGGCTCCGCCTTTCGTGTGGCAGCGGGTGGGCTCGACTTCTGCGCGCCACCGCGGGGACGTCTGGCCGCGCGTGCGGGTACTGGTGCGGGCTCGTCGGCCGCAGGTGTGGTGGCCGGTGTCGACGCGGCTGTGCGGTCCTGCGGCAGGACGCCTGGCGTCGCGAGGGCGTCGCTCAGCCAGGCCAACGCCCGGGTACGTGCCGGAGCGTCCAGCTCCACAAGGGCGCGGTAGGCGGTCTCCATCGCCACGAACTCCGAAAGAGCCATCACACTCTCCTTGATCGCCTTGCGAGACGGGTTCATGGTAGGCGCGCGACAGCTTGTACTGCGGCGGGGTCGGCAGACCCGTCGGACCGGCCTCGGCGGCCACTCGCGTTAACCAGGACCAGATCATCATGCTGCCTTGGGTAGGCCGCGTACGTCATCGGCGGGCACGGCTGGGCTGTCCGGGCCGCAGGCGCTCCTGGGGTACTCGTATCGGCTCGGGTCATCCATGCCTGGCAGCGTGTCGACCCGCTGCACCGGATGGCTCGGGCCGCCCGCATTCGGTGTCCAGTCCGGGGTCGACGCTGCGGGTGTGGGTGAGACGGTGGGTGTGGTGGGCAGGCTGAAGAGTGGCGGGTTCATGCGCTGGTGCTCGCGTGCGGCACGGGCGCGCACGGCGACGTCAGCGCGAGCCGCGCGAAGTTCCGCGTAGACCGTGGTCGGGAGATGGAGGCCCTGAGGGTCGATGGTGAAGCTGTTCAGGTCGCGCCACCAGGTGCTGGTCTCGTCGCCACGACAGGGTGGGTAGTGCGGGGCTCGCAGCGAGAGGCCGGGCTGGTCGAACCAGTCGCCGATCGCGGGATGCGCGACGCCGATCGGGATGCCGACGCGGGTGAGGTCGTCGGCGAGTTGCCAGTGGCATTGGGGCTCGTGACGGGCGACGCCTGGTACGCCGAGGCGGGGATGCCAGAACCAGACCTCGACCACGCCGACGGCGGCGTAGTCCTCGTGACGTCGGATCCACGCCTGGTCGGTGAGGTCCTGCCGCTGTACCTCCAGGGCCAACTGAGTGCCGTCGTCGAGGGTGACGGCTACGTCGCTGCGGCGGCGTCCGTCAGCTGTCCAGTACTCGGTGGTGGCCGCGGTGACGCGGGGTTGGCTGGCGGCCCACCGCAGCAGGGTATGTTTCGCGTCGGCGTGCCACACCGTTTCCGGGTGGTGTCCGCCGGGCGGGCCAACCCGGGGCGGGTGGGCGAAGTACGGGCGGACCTTGCCGGCTGTGCGGCCGCCCTTGTACAGCAGTGGCACCTGCGTGCCGGGTAGGGCGTCGGTGCCGTGGTAGCAGTGCCAGCACACCAGCGTGCCGTCCCCGTTGTGGCCCTTGTTCTGCCAGTGCGCTCGGGATGCGTCTTCGACGTGGACGCTGATGTTGGTGATCAGGTCCAGGCCGACGACAGAGCGGTCCCTCATTCCGTATCTCCTTCGGGTGCGACTCACGTGATCGCGCCGTTGCCGGCGCTGACCCGCGCGCGAATGCGCGCAGGTTGTGACCGCCCGTCATCGCGGAAGAAGAACCCTGAAGTCGACGATGCCGTCGTGGTGGGGCCGAGTGAGTATCGGTGATGGTCTCGAGCAGCCAGGCTCGGACGGTGGCCCCAAGATCTATAAATGTGTCGTGTGTGATGTTGGTGTGCCGACGGGCAGTTTCCAGTATGCCTGCCGGCATCGACGTCAACGAGTCTTATGTTCGTGCCCGGGTTGAGGTACCCACGGCGCACGGCGGACCCGTCGGACCGCCGTGCGTCAGCCTGTGCCCGGGACCGGTCCGTTACGTCAGGCGGCCGGCCGTCCGGCGTGGGGGAGGAGGCGGGCGGCAGTATCAGCCGCTTCGCAACCGAGATCCATGATCACCGAGGTGTAGGTATGGCGGTGATAGTGATGGAGGAATGGCGCGGGCGTGCTTGAGGAACATGGCGGCGCAGTGGCGCAGGTCGTGGCTACGCCGCCCACGACGTGCTGGAGCACCCAGGCATCGCCGCGCCGTTCCAGCCGCACCAGACAGTCGTCCTCGCAACAGTCACCGGAGCCAGTTCGCTGGGCAGCAATAACATCCCGGCGCAGCTGCGGTTCGAGATCGAAGCTGCACTTGCAGCCGGTCGGGCGGTCATCATGGAAACCGCACCACTCGACCATCGCGGGGCAGTCCACTTCAGTGCAGCAGAACCGCCCGATCCCGGTGTACCTCCTCGAAGCCCGGTCTAGCGGATCAAACGCCCGCCGCTGGCATCGACTGCGTCGGCGGGCAGAAGGACCGAGCCGCCGCCGACAGCCGCTGCAGCGACCGCGTCGACGGCCAATGCCACGAGTGCCGGTGCCTCCGCGTTGAGTCGATGTCCACCGTCGATGGCCATCAGGTGCCGCGCATCCAGTTCCGCAGCCAACCGCTCGTGGTAGGTGCGCCATGACCGATCGAGGTCCGCGGTCGCCTGCGGGCTCGTCCACCGGCCCGGTGTGCGGGTCAAAACCACAGCGGGCACTGGGCCGGGAAGGCTGGTCATCTCGCAGGCGCCCGCGTCGGCGTCGATCCAGCGGGCGTCGGATCGGTCACCGTCGGCGTACGGGCCTCCATCACCGGGCCACAACGCCATCGCGGGCAGGCTGCCCTCAACGAGGACCAGCCCACCCACCCGCCCCGGATAGCGAGTGGCGAACACCCGTGCCACGAGGCACCCGAACGAGTGACCCACGAGTACGAGCGGCGACGAGGCACCCAACCTATCCAGTAGCCGGCCGAGCTCGTCGGCGACCACGCGGTACGGCTGCGGACCGTGCTCATTGACCGCGGCGTCGCTGCCTGCGATGCCTGCCCGGTCATACGTGATCCGGCGAACCGGCCCTGTCAGCCGTTGCAGCACGGGTTCCCAATTGGCGCCTGGCTCACCCAGGCCCGACACGAAGACCGCCGAGGGGCCGTTGCCGCGCACCGTCGCAGCCAGCCGGTATCCACCGACATCGGTCAGCATCACGACGGCACTCTCCGTTTGTTGAGGTCCACGACCTTCAAGCGTGGCATGACAGTGGCCCTGAGCTACACGCCAACGAAGGTGGGCACGTCACGAGGCTACTGGCGGTGGCGTCGAGCGGCGATCTGGTTTCGGTATGTAAACGACCGGGCGCGATCGTCGGCGAGTTGCCGGTGGCGTTGAGGCTCGATGCGTTCCGCGCTCGATCACGGTTCGTCAAGCTGATCGACTACGCTCATACCGTTGATCTTTGCGGGAAGGAGATATTCGTCGACCTGTTTGGCGAGGTGAAGTGGCCATGGCAGGGTTGTGGTGACGTCAGAGTATGGTGCCGCCCAGCGCAGGTCGTGCGCGAGTGCCGCCCAGTGGTCGGGTACGTCGCCGGGCTGTATGGCCGCCACGAACAGTTCGATGAACTGTTGGTTCCAGACGTGGGCGCTTGCCTTGGGCGCTCGCATCTCGTCCTTGTGCTCGTACGGTGCGATCTTCGATACGGACTTGATGGCGTTGCTGGCGCTCATCGGTTTGCTGCCGGTGCTGCCGTAGACCCGGTCGAACACATAGCGCCACAGCCCGAGCGGTTGGCCTGGCTCGCTCGTGCTGAATCCAAAGCACTCGGGTGTCTCGCCGGCCTCGGCGGTACGCACCCTGATATGGCGTAGTCCGGGGTACTTGGCGATCGGTTGCGGGTTGTCCGCGCCGAAGCCGAGCAGGTCCAGCTTCACTTGGCTGTTCGAGACGAACTTCCACTCGGAGCGAAGGTTCTGGGCGTGGGTGAGCATCAGCACGTCGGGGTAGGCGCCCACGACAGCGGCGATGGTCTCCTTCACGAACCGGGTGATCTCGTCAGGCCCCATGTTGAGGTCGACGTTGACGTAGCGTCGGCCGATCTCCAGTAGCCCGGTGTGCAGCGGCTGCCAGTCGATCTGTGGGGCGCAGATGCGGACGTCCTGCCCGGTGGGATCAATCAGTACCGCAATGGGGACCTGTCGACGCACTCCCCAGGTCCGTCCCTTGTTTTGCCGGATTACCCAGAATGCCAGTAGGGCGGGCTGTTGCTGCAATGTATTGGCGAACGGGCGGGGGAGCGGTGCGGGGCGTACGCCGAGTTGGCGAAACAGGTCGTCGACGGCGGAGATGAACCGTTCGAGGTTGGGGTCAGAGGGTTCCCGGCCCTCCCGGATTCGGGGTGGTTTCGTGGGTTCTACGACAGGGGTTATGAACTGGGTGAGCCGATCGGTGCGCAGCAGGCCCTGGCGGATGGCGAAGATGGGGTCGTGGCCGCGGCGGGCGCCGCTGTAGGAGTCGGGGCCGGCGATTTCGACCAGCGCAATGGTGGGGACTTTTGCGCGAGGCACGGTTGCTTCGATGTGCGTGACGCGCGCCTGTACGGCGTCTTGTAGCTTCTTGCCGGCGCCGGGGGCGTCTCGGTCGAGGTCGGCGGTGATGCCGGGTGACGACGAGCGTCGAAGGCCGAGGGTGAGGGCGCCGCAGTCGACCATGATGCCTGTGTCGGTGAGTTGGTCAGCGGTGGGCAGGTTGACGCCGAGGCGGGCGGCGAGCGCGGTGAGGGCGTACGTGGTGGACGGGGCGGTGTCGGTGAACAGGTCGATGTCCAGCCGTTGCCCGATGACACTGCAGATCTGGGCAGGGAAGGTGGTGGCCTGTTCGTTGACGTTCGTGGCCCGTCGGAGTTGGGGGTAGACCGACGCGGGTACCCGCAGCTGGGGTTCGAGGAGGTGGAGGTGTGGCGTGAGGGTCTCGGTGACCCAGGTGATGAGCGGTTCACGGTCGGCGGGCGACAGTCCCGCGCTGACTTTCTCTTTTCTGCGGCCGAGCATGCCGGGGCTGTAGACGAGTGCGGCGGCGTCGCCTTCGCGTTGCAGGTAGTCCATGGGCTTGTCGGTGAGCTGCTGAGGGTCGGGTAGCCGGGATAGGCAGCCGACCTGGTGCAGGACCCGAGCAAGCGCGTCGTCCCACTGTGGGCCGTAGCTGGTGTTGCCGTCGGCGGCGCTGCTGCGGGTGAGTCTGATACGAGCCCGGCCGAAGTGGCGGGAGTTCGCCAGCCCGGTCACGTACGGCAGGGTAGGGGCGAGGTACACGTTGTGCCCGTGGTCGAACGCGAGCTTCGCGCGCACCGGTACCCAGCGTCGGACGCCGAAAGTCATGTACACGAACAGCTCGGAGCTGGTCGGTATGGTCTGGGTGGTGATTCCGATCTTCACCGAGTACGGGGTCTCCTCCTCGATGGCAAGCGGCGGCCAGGAGATTAGCTCGGCGCCGGTGTCGGTGGCGCATCGGCGGAAGCGCAGGTCACCGTGCCCACAGACCACGTCGGGCTGGGAGAGCGTCGCCGCGATCTCCATGGGAAGGAGGCGGAACGCCAGGTCGCGGTGCTGGACCGCAGCCAGGTCAACGTTCAGCTGTGACCACTGGCGATCCAGATCCGCGGGATCAAGCTGGGTGAGCGTCGCCGCGATTTGATTTGGGCCAGCCTTCTGGGCGCGTACCCACCCGGCGACGATGCTGAACAACGCCCGGGTATCGATCTTCCGGTATGTGAGCAGCCAGTCCTGGTCGTCATTGCCCTGCGTCGCCCGGGTCATGGTCACGACGCAGTCAGGCACGAGTGCGGTGATCGCGTCGTTGAGTGACTGGATCGGGATGCTGGCAACAGAGCCACCCCGAGCAGCTTGGGCGAGCCGGCGCAGCGGGTCCTTCCACACGCCAGGGAAGCGGAGTTGATGGTAGACGCGTGGCATCGCGACCGATGGATCCAGCCGCAGCGTCGTGACGGCGAGGTGATCGTAGCGGGGCATTCAGCGGTCTCCCATGTCGCGCAGGGCTCGATAGAGCGGGTGGTAGAGGGCTTGGACCAGGTGCCGGTCGGTGCTGGTGGCGTCGGCGGCGAAGTACGGTTCCAGCACGTCGCGCATGCCCAGCAGAAGGCTGGAACTGGCGTCGTCGAGGCCGTTGTCGGTGCGCTGGGCCGTCTTCGGGGCGAACGCGGCGTCGCAGAAGTACACCTTCGCAGCCTGACCGCCCCGCACGAGCCGGCCCACGACCTGCCAGATCGTGACGAGTTGGGTCCAGGCGACCCGGGCGCGTTCGTCGTTGTCGAGCTGGCTGTAGGCCACCATGGTGTGCAGCAGGCGTCGCCATTGGCGCTGGGCGGCGCGGCGTCGCTCGTTGCCAGCCGCCTCCAGCGCTTGCTCGGGTTCGCTGGCGTCAGTAAAGCGTCGACCCATCTGGGTCTGGGCGTACTGGTTGATGCGCTGGGTGACGTAACTGAGATCTTTCGGCCTCGGGTGCGGGCGGACCAGGAAGAACGCTGCGCCGATCGCGGCCACCCCCTCGTCGTTGAGGATGTTGTGGCCGCGTTCGATGGCCAGGATCGGGGTCACCAGCAGCCAGGCGTCGTCGCTGCCGAAGTCCGCGACATCGGCACGGCGGATGGTGTGCGCGTCGTCCCAGCCAGTTTCCAGTTCGTCGTCGCCGACCAGGCAGCGGACCTGCCCCTGCCACGACGACTTAGCTTTGAGTAGCGCGTCAGTAACCTGGCGGGCCTCGGCATAGCTGCCCACCAACAACATGATCTTCTGTCGGCCGGGTGGCAGCGTGGCGCGTTCGCGGTCCAGCCGGTTGGGGCTGCCAGGTCCGGGGCCCGGTTTGGTCAGCTCCTTGACCATCTGCTCCAGTGCCGCGCGGCGTTGCGGGCCGTAACGCCCGGACACCCAGATCGGGGTACGCCGGGGCCCGGTGTACTGGATATCCAGGGTGAAGGTCGTCTTGGCGATCTGAGCCAGGTCCTGCTCGGGCGGGCGCAGGATCGCCCCGACCGGAACATCGATGTGGTAACGCGGTGAAGTGCCGGCCCAACTCGTTCCCGATAGAAGGAGCACGTTGGGGCCGCTTCCGTCGGCGGGGAACAGGTCGGGCAGGTTGACCAGCAGCATCCGGCCGACTCCGGAGTAGCGGAAAAACCGGAACTCGCCCAACTGCCCGTCGCGGCTGCTTGCGTCGTCCTCGACGTACTGGAAGCCGAGCACGTTGCCCATGGGCGACTCGGGCACGATCGCGGTCAGGTCGGCCGGCGGCTTGCGCAGCTCAGCGGTGATCACGTCGTACATGTCCAGCTCGCCGGCGACCTGCGGCCACATCGTGAGCATCAGGTTGAGCCGATGCGCCATCACCGCGACCGCGAGTGCCACTTCCAGGCGCCAGATGGTGTGGTCGGTGTCCGAAGGGCTGATGACCCGTCCCGGCGTCAGCTCGCGCCGGGTGAGATCGTCCAGCCAGCCTCGGACCAGCGTCTCGCGGGTGTCTTCCTCGATGTCGGACAGCTGCGCCACGGCCAGGCGTGCCAAGTCCGCCGTCACTGGGTCGTCGTGGGACGCGGCAGTCGGCTCGTCGATGAAGGCGTTGAAACTGGCGCGCAACGCCTGGTACAGCGGGTCGTCCTCCCAACCGTCGGCCGGCCGGCGGCCGGTCGTGGAGGTGTAGCCGGCCCAGTCCAGGGCCAGTTGGTCGAACAGCGCCCAAGCGGTGAAGTAGTCCTGGTCGATCCAGTTCAGGACGGGCCTGCCAGCGCGGCTGCGGTCGCGTTGCAGCAGCTGGTAGATGAGGTCGGCTGCCGTGCGGGCGTGGTTGACCGCGCTGGTGAACCGGCGGACCTGCTTGGAGCTGGTCTGCGCCCGGTCGCCGCGGCGAAGTTTGTCGGCGACCCGGGTGCCGATCTCGTCGATCCATGCTTCGTCGCTGGAACCCAGCAGCACCTGAGCGTTGGCGAACATCTCGTCGAGGTTTGCCTGCACCTGGTCGGCCTCGTCGACAATAATGAGGTCGCTGCGCCGCCACGCTGCCTCCAGGTAGCGGATCTGCGTGCCGCCCAGCGGTGTGGGTACGGCGGTGTGCACCAGGCTCCACGGGGTCGCGATCCAGACGTTAGCGTCAACGAGGCGTCGGGATGCCTCGTGACGCTGGCAGCCGTGCCACTGCGGGCAGGTGTGCTTCGGCTTGTCCCGCCAGCCGTCAACCACATCATCGTGATCATGGGCGACCAGCGCCTGGCAGGGCGCCTCCCGAACTCCCAGCGGGGTGGCCGCTTCCCGGAGCGCGCTGAGGCCGCACGCGGTGCTGACGAGCTCGAAACCGAACCCCGGAGCCGGCAACAGCCGACCCGGTACGGGCGGTTGGAGCCGGTGCAGCCGCTCGGTGTGCCGGGCGCGATTTAGGCCCATGACCGGGGCGACCCGAACCCAGTTGTAGAGCGACAGGTCGTGGCTGAGTCGCAACGCGGCTGAATTGTCTCCGACGACGATCGTCACCGTGTGCCCATGCCCAGCCGCCCACACTGCCAGCACCATGACCAATGTGCTCTTGCCCGCGCTGACCATGCCCACCAGATGCAACATCGTGTCGACCGTCAGCGCCATGGCATCGTGGAACACGTGCCCGCCGTCGCGGACCTGCAAAGTCACGTCGAGAAGGCGCTTCGCCCACGCGTTGCTGCGGCCGTGCGCCACGTCGACGACGTCCATGTTCCGGGCCGTCGCGATGAGGTCTTCCCACGTCACGTAGATCGGCCGACGGGGCCGCACGCTCAGATCGTGAGTCTTCGGGGCAGCGACAGGCGGCAACGCATCGGGCAGGGTGATGCCCAGGCCACGGGAGGTCGAGCTCATCCGGTACTTGCCCGGCTCCGCAATCCGAACCGTTGCGGTGTCGAACGGCATAGGGCGGGTGAGAATCTCCTCGTACACCGACCACCGGTCCGGAGCGACCCGGCAGGGCCGGCGTACCGGCCGGCCAGCCGGGTCAAAATGGTAGCCGCGGACCTGTTCAGGCACCGATCGGTAGGCGTCCAGGACGCTGTCCCATCGGTACGGGCTTTGAGTACGCCACAGCAGCTGCCTGGCATTAGCCAACCGCACCGGTGCGTCCTCAACGACGCAGTCCACGACGTGCCAAAGGGTCCGGTAGCCGTCCAGCAGGGCCGGCACGCCGCCAGCCGACTGGCCTGGTGCGACCGTCTCCAACAGGTACAGGCTGAGCTCGATGTCCATCAATCCTGATGCCGATGGTTGGTCACCGGTGGGCTGATAGTGCGGCGCGATAGCGCGAGTGACCCGCTGGCGCAGCGTCCGGACCTGCCTCATGCCTGTCCCTCCTTGCGCCTGCTGACCGCCTGCAGGAAGTCCTGTTCCGACACCGCGACCACGGGCTGGCCGGGGCGCAACTCAGGGCACGCGGCCCGCAGCCGCTCGATGTAGCGCGGCTGCGCCTTGACCTGTTCCTTGGCGATCACGATGTACGCGCGGTCGGCACCGGCCGGCGGGCGAAACGGGCGCTGGCGCAGCCGCTGGGCGAGGCGGACCGGGCTGCGCCACGCCTTGACGTCCACCGCCCACGGCAGTGACTCGAACACCGACAGGTCGCAGGCGTCGAAGTCGGGCCAAAGCCGCACCTCGACCCCCATGGTTCCGATCGCCGTGGCGATGCGCAGCTCGGCCCGGCCAGGCGCGACGACAAAGGTGCGAAGCTCGCGTCGCAGCCACCACACACCTTCCGCCGCCGCAAAGTCCGGCCCGGGCGTGTGCGGATCGGGGCAGCCGGCGTCCACGCAGGTCCATGTGCGCGCGTCGTCCAGCGGCAGCCGAAGACCATGACATCCGCCGCAGGTACGAACTACGCCGTCTGTGATGGCTTCCAGCGGCGCCTCCACGTACGCCTCGCGTACCTGAGCGGCGACCACCGCGAGCGTTGGACGGGCCAACTGCTCGTCAAGATCCAGTGCAGTAATCGACGGCTGCTCGATGAGCAGCCGACGAAACGCCACATAGGACTCCGGCATGTTCGCAGCTCGCGTTTTGTCCATCACGGAGGCGATGAGCGCGTTCTCGCGTACCTCGCCCTCGACATCGCCGCGCAGGCTGCCCAACTCCTCGCACGTCGCGGTCGGGCGACCGTAGGACAACAGCGCCTCGTCAGGGTCGACATCAACATCAACGAAGCTAACTTTCCAGTCGCCGAATGGCACCTCGGCCCATTGCAGCAGTTCGACAACTCCGCTGGGGGCCGGGACGTCTTGATGCCAGGCGAGTAGCGTCAGTTTGTCCAGCGCGGCCTGCAGGTTCGCCGGGTACGGCAACCGGAACGGCCCGGCCGTTGACACCTGTTGGTGGTAGTCGATGATGCCGCTGGCGAGTTGTGCGATGAAGATCCGGCCCTCCGGTAGCCACGGTGGCAGCCCGTCAGTCATGCGATTCCTCCAGTGGACACGAGGTCGGGGCGGTGCGTCGCCAGCCAACGGTGCCAACCATCCTTGGCGATCTCCCGCAGCGAGTCGGTGTCGACGGCGGTAATCGTATTGCCGTCGGTATGGGCCAAACCCCATTCGCACCACGAATGGATGACATAGCGGGCCGCGGTCACCGAATAGCGCGGGTCGCCATTGGTCGCGACGATCGACACCAGCTCCCCCTCATCGGCCGTCATGCGGTCCGCGAGGACCGCGACCATCTGCCCGCGGTACCCCTGTGTGACGCAACGAGATCCTGCCGGCGGTCTCGGGCGTCACTGTCGCGTTCGACACTCGAACCCGTCCATAGATGGGACCGGATGATCGGCATGCCGCCCGGTGTCCTGATCGGACGGCGACGGGACGCCGATGCCAACGGCCCGTTCGACAAGGTATATGTCCCAGCTCGCGTGGAAGGCGCGCAGCAACGCCTGGCTCTGTGTGGCGGTGACGAGCTTGCCGTGGGTGGTGATGAGCTTGAGGTCACGCCATTCTGCGAGCAGCGCGCCCGCACGAGTTCCCGCATCGATGGGGCCTGCCTCGATGCAGACGATACGAACAATCTGTCCACGGGTCAGCTGACCGGCCACGGCAAGCTGGCCGGCAACTCGCCGGTGGTAGCCGGCACCCCGCGTGCGACGCACTGCGTGTTCGATTGGCATGCTCGTCATGTGCCAGGTTCGACCGACGGGGCACCGGTACACGCGCAACGGTGGGCAGTTCGGCCGACGGACGCGATGCACAACGGCGCCGAGCGCGTCGGACTCGGTCTCGAATGCGACCTTGCCGCACGGCATGCAGGTCGGTCCAGCTAGGGGCCCACGGACCTCGCGGTTCACGACTCAACTCCTCGGCTACGGGTTCGGCCGTTGTGTGGCCGGGCCACAGCCCGGCCACACGATCCGGACGTCACAGCGCCCAGTACGCGGCGGGCTTGTCGAAATCGAGGCCGACGCCGTCGACCTGCACCTTGCCGCCGGAGATCGCGGCCTTGGGCACGTCGAAGACGATCTTCCCGGCGACCTTCTGGCCGCTGGACAGGTCGGTGGCGTTCAGTGCTGGCTTGAAGTTGACCGTGAGCGCACCTTCGGAGACGGTGCCGTCCTTGGCAACGAACTTGAAGTTGAACGGGTTCGCGCTGTAGGTGCCCTGCTTGCAGACCACGGTGACGTTGAAGACGACGAAGACCCCGTGGTCCGGCTTGCTGCCGAAGTCGCCCGGCTCTACCGCGAACTGCTTGGGGTTGGCGACGGTGATCTCGACGGTCGTCTTGTCGCCCAGGGTGTCGTTGGTGAGCGTGACGGTCTGACCGACCTTGGCCGTGGCGGTGGTCTTCTCCGTGGCGGCGGACTCGACGTTCTGGCTGCTGCCGCCCGTGACGGAGGACTTTGTGTCGCCGTTGCCGGAACTGCAGGCGATGGTGAAGGCCGCAAGGGTGACGAGTCCAAGGACCACGATCTTACGCATGTGAGGGAGCCCTTCCGGGGTTGACTGTTCGATGGCGCGTTCACCGTACGTGTGACTGTGAATAGTGTCAACAGCAGATCTTGGCGAAGGCATTGTCCACGGCCTCTACGTTTGTTAGCCTCATCGCGACGGCGACGCACACGCGGCCGGGTAATGGAGCGGAGAGGCGGAAACGGGTGCAGAGCAACGCCGAGGTGACCGCTGCCGACATCGCCCGTCTGGCAGGAGTCGGGCGTGCCGCGGTCAGCAACTGGCGCAAGCGGTTCCCCGACTTCCCCGAACCAGTCGGGGGCACGCCCACCAGCCCCACCTTCCCGCTCGTCGCAGTTGAGGCGTGGCTGCGAGCCAACGACCGGCTCCCGACGAGCACGCCGCTGGACGACCTGCTGCGGGTGATGCGCCACACTGTCGCCGAGGTCGGGCCGATCGACGAGGCGGTTCGCGGTGTCGGGGAGGCACTGCTCGCGGCCAGCCAGTCGCGAACACCCACGCCGTCGCTGCCGGCCGAGCTTGACCGGGCTATCGTCACGGCGATCCAGGATGTAAGCCCTGCTCAGGTCTTCGAGTTTCTGCTTGAGCGTCTCCTCGACGCGCAGGGAAAGCGGGGCGCCATCGCCACCCCGCAAGCGCTCGCTGAGCTCATGGTCCGGCTCGTCGACGTGTCCGGCGCGGTCGTCTTGGACCCCGCCTGCGGCACCGGCTGGCTGCTGCACGCCGCCGCTGCCGCAGGTGCGGACCGCCTGCTGGGCCAGGACATCAACCATGATCTTGTGGTACTCACCGAGGTGCGCCTCGGTCTTGCCGGCGTCGCGCACACAGTCCAGCAGGGCAGCCTCCGCGACGACCGCTTTGCCGACGCGGCGGTCGACGTGGTGGTGTGCGACCCACCATTCGGCCAACGGGACTGGGGCTTTGATGAGCTCACATTCGACTCCCGCTGGGAGTACGAACTGCCGCCCCGTTCCGAGCCCGAACTCGCGTGGGTGCAGCACGCGCTGGCGCGGCTGAAACCCGGCGGGCACGCTGTCGTGCTACTCCCACCGGCGGTGGCGTTCCGCCCAGCGGGCCGGCGGGTGCGCAATGCCCTGCTCCGGCGCGGGGCGCTGCGCGGCATCGTCGCGTTGCCGCCCGGTGCCGGCGTGCCCGCGCACCTGACTCTGCACCTGTGGTTGCTGCGCCGGCCGGACCGCCCGGGCACACCACGCGACCTGCTGCTCGTCGACGCGTCCCGGTCCGAGTGGCCCGGCTGTGCCGAAACGATCACTGAGCTGGTCGCGGCGTACCAGGCCAAGGGCGAAATGCCTCCCGAGTACAGCGAGATCGCCCGTGCCGTGCCGTTGCTGGACCTGATCGACGACGAGATCGACCTGACGCCGGTGCGGCACCTCGGTCACGACGCGGGTGCGGTCGATGCGGTCGCGCTCCGCGTTCAGCGGGACGAACTGGCGAGCGTCATCGCGACGCTGCCGGACCTGCTCGCGGGCCTGCCCGACGTGCCCACGGCAGGATCGCCGGTCCGTAGCGTCGCAGTGGCCGATCTGATCCGTGACGGGCAGGTGACGCTGCACAATGCGGGGGAGATGATCGTGCGGGAGGGTGACGTGCTCGTCCAGACCGTTGGCGCCCGGCCCCGCGCCACGGTCGTGACGGACGCGTCCCATCCACCGGCGCAGGACGGGCCACAGACGCTGCTGCGCCCTGATCCTGATCGGCTCGACCCCTGGTTCCTTGCCGGGTTCGTAGCCCGGGCGACCAACGTGCGGCTGAGCAGTTCTCTCGGTACCTCCCGGCTCGACGTGCGCCGGGCACGGGTGCCGCACCTCCCGCTTGACCGGCAGCGGGAGTACGGCGTGTGGTTCGAACGGCTGGACGTATTTGACCATGCGGTCCGGCAGATGTCGTCCCTCAGCACAGACGTGGTCCATCACATCGCGGAGGGTCTGGCCACCGGCACCCTCGGTGGTTGAGCATGATGCGGGTTCCGACACGGCAAGGCAGGAGCGCATGCAACCACTGAAGTCCACCGACCCGGCCGAGGTCGGGCCGTACCGGTTGCTCGGACGGCTCGGCTCCGGCGGCATGGGCGTGGTGTACCTCGGCAAGTCGCGTACCGCGGACCTGTTCGCGATCAAGATGATCACGCAGGGCCTCGCTGGTGACGTCGAGTTCCGCACCCGCTTCGCCGCCGAGGTGGACACGCTGCGCACCGTCAGCGGTACCCGCGTGGCTCGGCTGGAGCGGGCAGACCTCGATGCCGACCCGCCCTGGCTGGCCGTCGAGTTCGTCGCGGGACGAAGCTTGCAGACCCAGGTTGAGGTGAACGGGCCGCTCAGCCCGCGTGCCGGCGCCATGCTGGGCGCGCTGCTGGTCGAAGGACTACGCAGTGTGCACGCCGCTGGCCTGGTACACCGCGACCTCAAACCCGCCAACATCATGCTCGGCCCCTACGGACCCATGGTCATCGACTTCGGCCTCGCCGTGCTGCGCGAGCGCGACCACCACCTCACCGGCACCGGGCTGCCGGTCGGCACGCTCGCCTACATGTCACCTGAGCAGGCCCGGGGCGAACGTGACCTGTCCACCGCCACCGACGTATACGCCCTCGGCGCAACGCTTGTCTACGCGCTCACCGGGCACACCGTCTTCGCGCAAGGCAACGCCATCGCCCTGCTCAAGCGGATCGACGACCCCGACGACCTGCCCGACACCTCCGGTGTGCCGGCCGACCTCGCCGCGCTCATCGACGGCATGCTCGGCTACGAACCGTCCACCCGCCCCACGCTGGACACCGTCTTCGACCGGCTCATCGCCGTGGCGACCGCCGGCGGCGTCCGCACCGAAGAGGTGCGTGCCGACCTGGCCAGGCAGACCTTCGTCAACGACCCACTCGACCTGCCTGACGAGGCACTCCAACCCGAGGCGGAGGATTCGGACACCGCGAGCGTGGAAGACGACCCGACCCGTCTGGTGAGCCTGCCCTCGCGGCCGGAACCCGAACCGGCGGCCCTAGCGCCGGCCGACGAGCCGGCGCCACGCCCACAGGTGCCAGCGGCAGACGTCGGCTGGTTGGCCGAGGAGATGCGCACCGCCTACGCCCGGGGGGCAGCCCTGTGACCACCGAACAGACCACGTACGCACCAGGCGCACGCATCGAGGTACGCGACGAGGAGTGGCTGGTCCGCTCCGCCACGCCCACCGACAACGACGGCTTCAAGCTGCAGGCCGTCGGCGTTTCCGAGCTGGTGCTCGACGACCCCGCCACGTTCTTCGACAAGATCGACAACGTGAAGCTGCTCCGACCCGAGGACACCACCCTGGTCCCAGACGACACGCCGAACTTCCGACGCAGCCGGCTGTATCTCGAGGCGGTGCTGCGCCGCACCCCGTTGCCGCGCAGTGAGACCGGCCTCGCGCTATCCGGTGGGTTCCTCCGGGACAAGCTGACCTACCAGACCCGCCCCGCGGAGCTGGCCCTCAAAGCCCTGCGTCCACGGGTGCTCATCGCCGACGTGGTGGGGCTCGGGAAGACACTGGAGATCGGTCTGCTGCTGGCTGAACTGATCCGGCGTGGGCGCGGCGAGCGGCTCCTCGTGGTCACCCCGCAGCATGTGCTCGAGCAGTTCCAGCATGAGCTGTGGACCCGGTTCTCGATTCCACTGGTGCGGCTGGACTCGGTGGGCATCCAGCGGGTGCAGCAGGAGATCCCGGCCGGGCGTAACCCGTTCACGTACTTCAAGCGGGTCATCATCTCGGTCGACACGCTCAAGGACTCCGGGCAGTACGGCCACCACCTCGACGCGATCCGCTGGGACGCGGTGGTCATTGACGAGTCGCACAACCTCATCACGAAGGGCAGCCAACGCAACAAGCTTGCGCAACGGCTCTCCCCGCGCACCGACGCTTTCATTCTCGCCAGCGCGACGCCGCACAACGGCGACAAGCGGTCCTTCGCCGAGCTGGTGAACATGCTCGACCCAGCGGCCATCGCCGACCAGGACAACTACTCGGCAGCCGACATCGACCACCTCTACATCCGCCGGACGAAGATCAATCCGGAGGTCCGCGACCAGATCGGCGACAAGTGGGCCGACCGTGGGCCCTCGGTGCCCGTGCACTGCCCGGCCACGCCTGCGGAAGAGGCGGTGTTCGGCGAGCTGACCACGACCTGGTTGCAGCGGGCAGGGGCGACGGGGCGGGACAGGCTCTTCCCGTACACGTTGATCAAAGCTTTTCTCTCGTCGCATCGTGCGCTGATCGAATCGGTGGACGCCCGCCTGCGCAACGCCGACGCCGCCGAACGCACGGATCTGCTGACCCTGCGCGGGCTCGCCGAGAAGATCACCGACGAGGACTCGGCCAAGCTGGCCGCCCTCGTGGCATACCTCAGGGAGATCGGTGTCAAGCCGGGTGGTCATGTGCGGGCCGTGGTCTTTTCTGAACGGGTATGCACGTTGAAGTGGCTCACCGATACCGTGCCCCGGCTGCTCGGCTTCCCGAACGACAGCGACGCGGTGCGGATGATGGAGGGTGGGCTACCCGACGTCACCAAACAGGCGCTCATGGAGGCGTTCAACCTTGCTGGTAACCCGGTGCGGCTGCTGTTCACTAGCGATGTGGCGTCTGAAGGCGTAAATCTTCACAGCGAATGCCATCACTTGGTGCACTTCGACATCCCGTGGAGTCTCATCCGCATCGAGCAGCGCAACGGGCGCATCGACCGGTACGGCCAAGCGCACGAGCCCCAGTTCCGCGCGATGATCCTCACCTCGCGGACGGCCGACGCGCTCGACGACCGCGCGGTCGCGGAGAAGCTGCTCCTCAAGGAGGAGGCGGCGCACCGCAGCCTGGGCACGGCCGAGACGGTCACGGGCCTTTACGACGCGAAGGTCGAAGAGGAGCGGCTGGTGCAGAGCCTGCTGCGCGGTCGGACCGTCGAGCAGTTCATCGAGGAGAGCGAGCCCGACCAGTTCGACGCGTTGATGGGCGGGGTGAGCGACACTCCGGCCGCGCCCGATGTGACCACGGTGGAGCTGCCGACGCTGTTCCCGTCGACCGAGGGCTTCCTGGATGAGGCGCTGCGGGAGCTGTTCGGACAGTACGGCGAGACCATCGACCTGCGCCGCGAGGACGAGCTGATCGCGTTCAACGCGCCCAAGGACCTCGAGCGCCGGCTGCTCGACCTGCCGCGCAGCTACCTGGCCAAGCAGCGCGAGGGCGAGAACCTTCGCATCAAGCTGACTTTCGACGTCCAACTCGCGGCCCGCAAGCTGGAAGAGGCGCGCAAGAGCAAGACGACCATCTGGCCGGAGATCGGGTTCCTCTCCGACGTGCACCCCGTGATCGACTGGCTGGTCGACAAGGTGCTCGTGAAGCTCGGCCGCCAGCAGGCTCCCGTGCTGCGGACGAAGGTCGACGAGCCGGTCTTCCTGGTACAGGGTATTTACTGCAACCGCCTCGGCCAGCCGACCGTGGTGGAGTGGATGGCCGTCTCCGGCCTGCCCGACGCGCCTGTGGTGCGGCCCATTCCTGAGGTACTGGCCCAGGCCGGGATCGGCCCCACCATGCCGAACCCCAACCAGCCGGCCGACCTCGCGGACCTGCAACGGCTCGTGCCGACCGCAATCGAGGTCGCCCGCGATCATTTGGTCAAACGCCGGGCCGACTGGGACGAGCGGGTGGAGGAGCCTCTGCGGATCTACAGGCAACGCCTGGCCCGCTGGGAACAGGCCAGCCTCCTGGAAGACGCCACCCCCGCGCCGCTACGCGCCCGTCGCGACGAACGGGTCCGGGGCACCGCCACCGAGCAGCGCGACCTGGTAGACCGGCTGGAGACCACGGGAGAACCGTTGCTGCGCCTGCTCGCCGTGCTGGACGGGGGAGACAAGTGAACCTCGACTCACTCACCAACCGGGGCGAGTACCTCTCCGCCCACTTTCTCGCCGAGAAGCTGCCCGGCGACGTGAAGGCCAATGCCGCCAAGCAGTGGAGCGAGGCCGAACGGCACGACACCACAACGCCACGTACCCGGCTGCGGGCGCTGCGCCGTGTCTACAACGGGCTCAAGGGCGAGCTGGTCGAACTCGACCCGGAGAGCCCCAAGCACGAGGAGAAGCTGCGCGAACTGCACCGGGAGATCCTGGCCGGGCTCGGCTTCGTGGCCACGCCCGAGACCGAGCCACAGTCCCTTGTGGTGGAACGCGCCGGCCAGGAGAACACGATTTCGGTCGTGTACAGCGAGCCCGGCATCGTTGTCATCGAGTCCGGCTGGGCCACCGATGCCGACGCGGCCGCCGACCCCGACGAGGCCGGCCGGCTCCTTGACCCGCTGACCGTCGACAACAAGGCCCTGGACACCGCGTCGGCGCTCGCGTCGTACCTGCTGCGCGGCGACGACCAGCCGCCGCGATACGTGGTGATTCTCAGCGGCGCCGTGGTGATCCTGGCCGACCGTCTGTCCTGGTTCGAGGGCCGCTACCTCGCGGTGAGCCTGGACATCGCGTTCGGCCGAAACGACACCACGGTCGGCGGCGAACTCGACATCATCGCTGCGCTCTTCGCCGCCGAGGCGCTTCGTCCGCCACCGGAGGGCGGCGCCGAGCCGCTCGCCGCCCTGCGCGAGGGCTCCCGCCAGCACGCCGTCGGCGTGTCCACCGAGCTGCGCGAGGGTCTGCGCATGTCGGTCGAGCTCATCGCGAACGAGGTGCTGGCCCGGTTGCGCGAGGCCGGTGTGCAGCCCGAACAGCTCATGGACCCTGCAGAGCTGGGCAAGGAACTGGCCCGGGAGTCCCTGCGTTACCTCTACCGGATCCTGTTCCTGCTCTACGCCGAGGCCCGCCCCGAACTCGGCGTGCTGCCGACCAACAATCCGGAGTACACCGAGGGCTACAGCCTGGCCAGGCTCGGCGAGGTCGCCTCCCGCAAGCTGGTCAGCGAGTCCGCCGGGCAGGGCTTCCACCTGTACGAGTCGTTGGACCTGCTGTTCCGGATGGTCAACGAGGGGCACAACCCCCGCGGTGGCGCAGAGGTCGCCCGCGAGACCTCGGAGAGCGAGGGCATCCGGTTCGAGCCGCTGCGCTCGGACCTGTTCCTGCCGGAGAGGACCCGACTCATCGGCCGGGCCATCCCGCACCCGGACGCCGACGACAACCCGACCGCGCCGCCGATCGACACCCGGCTGCGCAACGCCTGCCTGCACCAGGTGCTGCGCTGGTTGATGATCGCGCGGGGCAAGAAGAAGGGCCGGGGCGGCTTCATCTCCTACGCCCAGTTGGGCATCAACCAGCTCGGCGCGGTGTATGAGGGCCTCATGTCCTACACCGGGTTCATCGCCGCCGAGGAGCTGTACGAGGTCGCGAAGTATGACAAGCAACTGAAGCGAGCTAATCCCGAAAGCGGCTCCTGGATGATCCCGTCATCCAAAGTGGAGGAATACCCGGCCGAGGTTTTCGTCGAGCGCGAGGACCCCGAGACCGGCGTGCGCAGCCGGGTGCGCTACCCCAAGGGCGCATTCGTCTACCGTCTGGCCGGCCGCGACCGGCAGATCAGCGCCTCCTACTACACCCCGCAGTCCCTCACCGAGGTCACCGTCCAGTTGGCGCTGAAGTACCGCCTGGAGGAGGAGGGCCGCGAGGTTGCCGCCCGGGAACTACTCGACTGGACGATTTGTGAGCCGGCGCTCGGCTCCGGCGCGTTCCTCAACGAGGCCATCAACCAGGTGGCCGCCGAGTACCTGCGCCGGGCGCAGAAGGAGCGCGGCGAGACGCTCGACCCGGAGAAGTACGCGGAGGAGCTGCAGCGGGTCAAGGCGTACATTGCGCTGCACAACTGCTACGGCGTCGACCTGAACCGCACCGCGGTCGAGCTGGCCGAGGTATCGCTGTGGCTCAACACCATGCACCCGGGGCTGCAGGCGCCGTGGTTCGGTCTCCACCTGCAGCGAGGCAACTCACTCATCGGCTGCGGCCGCAAAACCTACGAGCCCGCGCAGGTGGCCGACAGGTCGTGGCTGAAGGCGGCGCCGGCCGAGCACAAGCTGTGCGATGGCGACATCCCCGATGGAGTGATCCACCACTTCCTGCTGCCCGCCGACGGGTGGGGAGTGGTGGCTGGCAACAAGGAGGCAAAAAACCTCGCGCCCGAGGAGGCTGCTCGCTTGAGCGCGTGGCGCAAAACCATGCTGCGCACGCCTACAGCCAAAGTCAAGAATAGTCAAGTGCAGCGGTTGCAGACCCTGTCCCGCCGGGTCGAGTACCTGTGGAAGCTGGTGCTGCGTCGGCTGGAGATCTCGGAGCGGGAGATTCGCCGCGACATCAGGGTCTGGGGAGCTGACGACCTGCCGCTTGTTCCGCTAGACGCTGTGCCGCGCGAGAAAATTCTCGAAGACCTGACCTCCACGAGTACGCCCTACTGGCGGCTGAAGACCGTGATGGACACTTGGTGCGCGCTTTGGTTCTGGCCGCTGGACAAGGTCGCGATGCTGGACGGGACAGCATCTGACTACGGATCAGGTCCTGTCGTTACGTGGCTCGTGGAAGAGCCGGTGCATGAGGTCGTCTACGCCGAGCAGGGCACCCTGGACCTGGGCATCACCGAACCGTTGACTCTGCCGAGTCCCGGAAAGCAGATCGGCAAACGCGCCCGCAAGCGGGCGGTCCCTATGCGCCCACAGGTGCCCCTCGCCAACCTGGACGATTGGATCGATTTTCTCGAAGCGATGCTCGGCCGCCACGACATCCCGCTGGACTCCTTGCACGCCGAGTTCGAAACGCTCGCCCAGTTGGAGCATTTCGAAGAAGACCTGCCTGGCCTTATGGTCATGGACCGCGAGACTGACCTCGCCGATCGCTTCCCCTGGCTGACCACCGCGTCGTTGATCGCCGACGATCAGGCATTCTTTCACTGGGAGTTGCACTTCGCTCAGGCATTCGCCCGTGGCGGCTACGACCTTCAAGTCGGCAACCCACCCTGGGTCCGTCCCATCTGGAAGGACGAGATCGTTCTCGGGGAGCACGATCCCTGGCTAGTGCTCAAAGAGCGTGTACCGCAGGCAGAGAAGAGCAAAAGGAAGCAAGGTTTGTTGGCTTCCCCGAATGTAGCCGATTACATGCGTTCAGCGCTTACGGCCAGCTCTGCGGACTCTGCCTTTTTAGGAGCGTCCAGTATCTATCCATTGCTATCGGGAACGCAAACAGATCTCTATCGTGTCTTTATGCTACAAACTTGGCGGAACGCTCGAGGGGAGGGCGCAGTTGGGCTAATCCACCCGGATACACACTTTAGCGGCACAAAGGAAGGTGACATAAGATCGGTCGCATACCGACGCCTTAGACTGCACGCCAATTTCATAAACAAGCTGAAGCTTTTCCCCGAGATTCATGATAATAAGACGTTTGGACTTCACATTTACGGTAGTCCAAGGGATATTTCATTTGCTCATCTATCCTGGCTGTTTTCGCCAGATTTGATCGTGTCGTCCTTAGAGCACAGTGGCGAGGGAGCCGCTCCAGGCTATCGCTATCGAGGTGCGTGGGATCAAAGGCCTCACTTGGCGCGGGTCGTCGAGGTAAATCGAGATCGACTTCGCGTTTGGCAGAACCTTGTCAATGTTGCGGATGATGACGTTGAACGTGCGCCCACGCTTTCACCGATAACGCTGGCTGAGGATGAAGCGATCGCCAAGCTTGCTTCCTGGAGGCGGCGCCTTCGTAGTCTCACGCACTGGATTAGCCCTGGTTATCACGAGGGGAATGCAAAAAAGACGGGCCTAATACGATGGGACCAGGGTCAACCGCCGAAATTGACAGAGGTAGTGTTACAAGGACCACATTTCGCGGCAGGCGCGCCGATTTCAAAACGACCTCGGGTGCCTTACTTGAGCAACAATGATTGGGACTTGGTCGATCTCGAATCTGTCTCGGACGACTATGTTCCATTTACAAACTATGTCTTGTCCGGTGATGAGGCCGTCACTCGTGCGGCTCAGGATGTATGGAACGAAAGGCGTTATACGGCTCACTACCGTCTTGTGTGGCGCAAGATGATCGATCCGAAGAGTGCGGTATGGTCGCTGTTTGCAGCGCTCATGCCGCCAGGGCCGGCGCACATCGATTCAATTCGAAGTTTGGCCCTGCCTGATGTATGTGCGACCGTTCTGGCGGCAGGCTTCTGGGCATCTCTTCCTCTTGATTACATCGTCAAGATCACAGGCAAAGCGAACCTCGATGTGTCTGATGCCATTGCTATGCCAGTTGGCGATCGCGATCATCCCCTTGCTTCCCCATTATTGCTTCGGACGCTTCGTCTTAATTGCATTACAGATGCGTATGGGAACGTCTGGAGAGAGCTCCGCGAACATTGGTCGCCAGATGAAAGGTGGGCGCTAGAATGGAAACTCGTTAAGCCTCTCGCCGAGGTTGACAAGGCATGGAACCGTCGCACCCCGCTTCGAAGCGATTGGGAGCGCCGAGCCGCACTTGTGGAGACCGATGCGCTGGTAGCTGTTTGGCTCGGATTGGACGTTGAGGATTTCCTAACAATTGCTAGGGCCCGGTACTCAGTTCTGACGGAACGCGAGGCAAGTATGCGGTTTGATTCCAATGGCCGCAGGATTGCAGCTGATTCGAATGCCTTTGGTTTTGGTCAGACGAAGGATACGTACTCGGAGGTAATGGCGTACCTAGAAGATCCTATAAGCCACCAGCCGCCGGAAGGCTACACGCCGCCATTCTACAAGGCGGATCGGGAGTGGGAGTACCGCGAGGCGCACGCGGTCTTCAGTAAGCGGCTGAAAGACGCGATCGACGCAGGCTGGACGCCCTCATGAGGCCGACGTTGGCGGCGGAGTCACTAAAGGCGAACCTGACGCAGTACCTCACGACCACGTTCGGGCTTACTGATGGTGCCATGCGCAGCGGGTTGGCCGCTTTCCTGACCCATCCTGAGCAGGGGATCTTCCGGGGGGCGTACATCCGGATCCGGACGCCGTTCCGGCTGGCGACCGACGACTGGCGCCAGCACCTGGAGTGGGCGCCTGGCGGCGACTGGACGCCCTACGGTCACCAGGCGAAGGCGTTCGCGCGGCTGTCCACGCTGCGCAGCGCGGCACAGCCGACGCTGGTGACAACCGGCACCGGGTCGGGCAAGACGGAGTCGTTCCTCATCCCGATCCTGGACCACTGCCGGCGGGCCCGTCGTTCCGG
Source organism: Luedemannella flava (assembly GCF_039528515.1). Classification (NCBI taxonomy): domain Bacteria; kingdom Bacillati; phylum Actinomycetota; class Actinomycetes; order Micromonosporales; family Micromonosporaceae; genus Luedemannella; species Luedemannella flava. Next base: position 60,913 of record NZ_BAAALT010000059.1, on the reverse strand, counting down.
CAAGGCCGGGGTGAAGGCCGTGCTGCTCTACCCGATGAACGCGCTCGCCACCGACCAGACCGAGCGCATCGACAAGCTCCTGCGTGAGGAGCCGGACCTCGCGGATGTGACGGCCGGCCTCTACATCGGCGACGTGCCTGCTTTCGACTACAAGCGCGTGCTGAACAAGCGGCCGGAGATCCGCCGCAACCCGCCGGACATTCTCATCACCAACTACAAAATGCTCGACCTGCTGCTGCAGCGCCCGGACGACCTGCCGCTGTGGGCCAACGCGGACCTCGCCTACGTGGTGCTCGACGAGTTTCACAGCTACGACGGCGCCCAGGGCACCGATGTGGCGATGTTGCTGCGCCGGCTCGCCGCCGTCGCCGCCGGTGGCACCGCCGAACAGCCGCTGGGCGCCATCTGCCCGGTCGCCACCTCCGCAACGCTCGGTTCGTCGAAACACAGCGCCGACGCCGCCGACGCGATCCGCGCGGTGGCCGCGCAGGTGTTCGGGACCACCTTCGACGACGAGTCGGTGGTGGGGGAGGACCGCTACCGGCCTGACGAGTTCATCGGCGAGGTCGACTACGGTCTGCCCATCCCGCATCCGAAGGACCTCGCGGCCATTCCCGACCCGGCCCTTCAACCCGAGGCCCTGGTACGCATCGCGCGCGCCGTGCTCGGCAGCGACGATATCGACCCGGTGGTGCTGGGGCGGGGCCTGCGTCACCACAAGCTCACCCAGGCGGTCCTCGCCGTGCTGGATGGCAGACCGCGTACTCCTGTGGAGATCCTGGACTACCTGCCCCGCCGTGGCGCCGGCCCGGACTGGGGGGAGACCTTCAAGAAGGAGCCCGCGCTCGCGGCGGCCGGCCTGGCCCGGTTCATCGCGCTGCTGTCGGAGGCCCGCAACCCCGACAAGCCCCACATGCCGCTGCTCAACATCGAAACACACCTGTGGGTACGCCAGGTGTCACGGCTTCGCCGCGCGGTCAGTGCCACACCGGCCTTCGGCTGGTACGGCGAGCCGCCACGCGACCCGGGTGTCGAACCGGCCGAGGCCGACCTGGTGGTGGCCGACGCGCGGCAGATCCTGTTGCCCGCCAACCACTGCCGCCACTGCGGACGGTCGGGCTGGACGGCGTACTCCCCGGAGAAGGACCCGCAGGACCTCAACGTCGACCCGGACCGGATCTACCGGGCCGGTACCACCAAGGAGAAGCGGCGGCTGCGTGCCTTCATCGCGGCCACCCCCACCGAGGTGGCCCAGCAGCGTCGGGGACTGCACGTCCTGGTCGCCGGCCAGCACGTGCGGCCGTTCGACCCGGTCAGCGACGCCGGAGTCGAGCAGCCCAACGACGGCGTGTTCGTGCTCTGCGACCTGCTGGACAGCGCCGGCGCCGACGTCGACCGGTGCCCGGCCTGCGAGACCGACCAGGGCATCCGCTACATCGGTGCCGGTCTCGCCTCGCTGGCGTCCGTGGTGGTGACGAACCTGTTCACCGGCGGCGAGCTGGCCGAGCGGGAACGCAAGACGCTGCTGTTCAACGATTCCGTGCAGGACGCCGCCTACCGGGCCGGGTTCGTGGCCAGCCGCGCCTACACCTTCTCGCTGCGGGCACTGCTCGCCGCCCAGCTCACGCCGGGCGAGTCGACCGCGCTCAACGAGGTGATCGCCCGGGTGATCACCGCCGCGGCCGACGCGGGCGTGCTCGCCACCGTGGTGCCGCAGGACCTGCACGACCGGCCCGGCGTGGACGCGCTGCTCGCCGGCGAGCACGCCGGCACCCCGGCGGTGTGGCGGCTCATCGCGCAGCGGCTCGCGTTCGCGACCATCATGGAGTGCGGTCTACGCGCCCGGTTCGGCCGTACCCTCGAACTCACCCGCACCGCCGCGGTGGAGGTCCGGCTCGACGACCCGGCCGCGGTCGCCACCCTCTGCCGCGACGTGCTGACCAGCTCACAGATCCACGCGCTGCACGAGATGCCGAGCCCGGAACGGTTCACCGCCCACGTGCGCGGCCTGTTGGAGCGGCTGCGTCAGCAGGGCGCGGTCCGCCACGACTGGTACGCCAGGTATCTGCGCTCGGGCGGGCGGCGGTGGGAGATCTGGGGCGCCCGTCCGGACGGCATGCCGGCATTCGCGCGCGGCCTGTCCGCACCGCGGTTCGTCGCGATCGGCTCGACGCCGAGCAACTCGGAGTTCCAGGCTATTGGCCGTGATACCTGGTACGCCGACTGGACCGCCCGGATGCTCGGCCTTACCGCCAACGACGCCGTCACCTACCTGGAGAGGCTCCTGCCCGCGCTGGCGGACGCCGGTGTGGTGGCCAAGGGCGCCACCGAGTCCGGCAACGCCACCGTCTACGGTCTACAGCCCGGGCATCTCACGGTCACCCTGCTCGGCGCCGACCAGGCGGTCGCCGCCGGCATCGCCTGCGACACCTGCGCCTGGCAGCAGACCGTGCACCCCGACCGGGTCGCCGGCTGGGTGGGCATGCCCTGCCGGCAGTACCGCTGCGCGGGCAGACTGGCCGTCGCGCCCGACGAGGGTGCCCGCGACGACTACTACCGCCGCCTCTACCTGGAGGGCGGTGTGTTCCGGGTGGTCGCCGCCGAGCACACCGGCCTGCTCACCCGAGCGCAGCGCGAGACCGTCGAGAAGGCGTTCCGCGAGGCGGAGCGTTACAACGACCCGAACGTGTTGTCCTGCACGCCGACGTTGGAGATGGGCATCGACATCGGCGACCTGTCCGCCGTCGTGCTCGCGTCGCTGCCCCGCGGGCCGGCCAACTACGTGCAGCGCGCCGGTCGCGCCGGCCGGCGTACCGGCAACGCGCTCACCGTGACCATGGTCGGGCGCAACGAGCGCGACCGGTACTTCCTCACCGAACCGACCGCCATGCTGGCCGGCGACATCGCGCCACCCGGCTGCTTCCTGTCCGCGGTGGACTTGTTGCATCGGCAGTACCTGGCGCACCTCATCGACCTGGCGGCACGCGGCCGGTTCGCCGGCGTACGCGGGCTGCCGCGCTGGGCCAACGCCGCGTTCGGCCCGACCGGCTGGCTACGCAGCCTCGCCGCGGCAGCCGTGCGCGAGGGCGGCGTACTCGTGGAAGGGTTTCTGGCGCTCTTCGGTGACGAGATCAGCGACGCTGCCGCCGCGGATCTGCGGTCGTTCGCGACCGGTGGGCTGCCCATCAGAGTGGACGAGGCCAACGCTATCTGGGACGAGCAGCTCGCCGACCTGCGCGAACGGCTCGTGAAGATCGACGAGGCGGCGGCCAGGCTGACGTCGGCCGACCCGGATGACGCACGACTGCTCAAGACCCTCGACGCCGACCGCAGGCAGACCAAGCGCCTGCTCGGCGCCATCGGCCGCTCGCCAGCGCACAGCACACTCGTCGAGTACGGACTGCTGCCCAACTACGCGCTCACCGACGCGAGAACCACCCTCGAAGCGACCCTCACGTGGGAGGAGAAGGACGCCGAAGGGCACGTCACCTACCACAACGACCCACGCGAGTACGCCCGGCCGGCAAGCCAGGCACTCACCGAGATCGCCCCAGGCAACACCTACTACGTCCGCGGCTACGGCCACGAGGTTTCCGGCCTCGACATCGGGGTCAAGGGCCGGGCCGTGCGCACCTGGCGGGTCTGCCCCTCCTGCGGGTACGTGCGGACCGCGCTCGCCGCCGCCGACATCACCCCCTGCGACCGGTGCGGCGAGGGCAACATCGCCGACAGCGGACAGCTCTACGACGTTTTGGTACCCACCCGGGTCACGTCGCGGGACCGCCGCGACGACGCGCGCATCGGCGACGACGACGATGACAGGGAGTCGGTCTCCTACACCACGGCCACCATCGTCGACATGGGTGCGGCAATGGCCGGGTCATGGCGACACGCCACCGAGACGTTCGGTGTCGACTACTCCCGACACGCAACGGTCCGGCGATTCAACCTTGGTCGGCTGCGCTTCGACAGCCGTACCGACCATCCGTTCGCAGGGGACACCGTACGAGTCAACCACTTCCACACCTGCGTGTCGTGTGGCGGCACCACTAATGACGGTCCGCCGCAGACCGCGGCCGGGCTCGGCATCTCGTCGGCGGTCGGCCGGCCACGCGGCGCCGAACACCACCGACCGTGGTGCCAGGGCTGGCGCGGCGCCACGATGGACCATCGCGCACTGGTGCTCGCCCACGAACTGAACACCGAGGCGCTGCGGATCCTCGTACCCGCGGTGGCCGCGCTGGTCGACCAGCGGATCCTGTCGTTTCAGGCGGCGCTGCGGCTTGGCATCGCCCAGCGTTACGGCGGCGACCCCGACCACCTGCGCACCGTGCGGGCATACCTGCCGGACACGGGCGAGGGCGGCACCGGTCAGCAGCGCCAGTTCGTCGTGCTTTACGACATCCAGCCCGGCGGCACCGGATATCTGCACCGCCTGTCCGACCCGGAGGAGTTCCGGCTGGTCCTCGCCGAGGCGCGGGAGGTGATCGCCAACTGCGCCTGCCGCGCCGAGAGCCGGGCCGCCTGCCACCGGTGCCTGCTGCGTTACGCCACGCCCAGTGAGTTCGACCTGATGAGCCGCCACGAGGCGTTGCTCATGCTCGACGGGCTGCTCGGCACGTGGCAGGTCGAACGGGACGTGCGCACCGACGAGATCTCGCTCATCCACCAGGTGGAGAGCGAACTGGAGGCGAAGTTCCTCAACGCGCTAATAGCGTGGGGCGGCCGCACCGACACACCCGCATCCATCAGTAAATCCAACGACCGCGACGGCGCCCGCATCGCTGAACTCCGGTTCACCTCGCCCGGCGGCGGCATCACGCACTGGCGGATGAAGCTGCAGAACACCATCAAGGGCACCCGACCCGACGTCCACTTCGCCCGCCTCGACGCCGCCGGCCCGGAGGTCGCTGTCTATCTCGACGGCTTCAAGTACCACGCATCGCCGCAGTACAACCGGCTCGCCGACGACGCGATGAAGCGCTCGATTCTGCGGTCCCACTCCATGTACGTATTCGCCGTTACTTGGGACGACGTCGAGCGCTGGACCGGCCGGAACGTGGACCGCAAGCCGGTGTGGCCGCCGTACGGTGGCAACGGGCAGCGAAAGGCACGGGAGTGGTTCAGCAAGCAGCCCGGCCGTGACCCCGACGAGCTGGAAAGGCTCGTGTGGGCGAACCCGATCGACACGCTGCTCGGCTACCTCGCCGACCCGGACGGCGACGTGTGGTGTGCGAGGGCGACGGGGGCGCTGCGCGGCCTGCTGGAGCTGCCGGCCCAGAAGACGACGGTCACGTCGCAGGCGGCCGGCGCGGCGGTTACTGCTGCCCTTCATGGTGATCCGCTGCCCGCACCGGTGGGCGGTGGGCGCATCGGTGTGCTGCGTATGACCGACGAGAACGGCTGCCCGCTGACCGTACTCATTGATGGGCGGGCAGGGGGAGCGCCGACCTGGTCGGCTCTCACCGTCGTCGACGATACGGCGGCGACGGTGGGGGGCGACAAGGACGCGCACCAGCAGCGCTGGGCCGCCTGGCTCTGGTGGGGCAACCTGATCCAGTTCCTTGACGCGGCGGGTGGCGACGGGGCTCAACTCGCGGTCACCACGCTGGGCGGCTTTGAGCCCGCTGAGCTGGCCATCAGCGAAGGTACCGGGCTCGTGTTGGCCCGTCGCGGCTTCGCGCTCGACGCGGAGACCGCTACCTGGCTCGGCCGGGCCACGGTCCCGGATGTGGAGCCCGAGGCGGATAAGGTCGATGAGCGCCAGCTCGACTCGCGCTGGCGCGACGTGCTCACCCTGCTGTTCCCCGACGAGTCGGGGCTTGAGTCCCTGGTGCGTGGCCTGATCGCGCGCCAGGCGCCGCTGCCCGAACACGGCTATGAACTCGACGACGCGGGCTGGCAGGCGGAGCTAGCCTGGCCCAGCCGGCGGATAGCGGTGATCCTTGCCGACGACTACTCCCACGAGGCCGCTGAGCGGGACCGTGCGTTCGCCGAGCAGGGCTGGGACGCGCGTACCGCGAAACAGTGGGACGTCGACGACCTCATTGTCAAGATCATGGCGACATCTGGGGAGGGCCGCTAATGGCAGGGCAGGGCGGTGCGACACTGCGCATCCTTGAGCGGGCGGACAAGGAGATCATGAAGTTGTCCCGGTCCGACCGGGGCGCCGTCTGGGAGTTCGTCTCCAAGTTCCGCACCAACCCAGGCAACCCGGGCCTGCACTTCAAACAGCTCAAAGGTGACTCGCGGCTGTTCTCCGCGCGGGTTAGCGCCGATCATCGAGCGCTGTTGCTGCACGCCGGCGATCACGACTACCTGCTCGTCTCAGTGAAGCACCGCAAGGACGTCTACGAGGACCTCGACCGGTACGCGTACCAGATCAACCGGGTCACCGGCGGGATCGAGGTCTTCGACCTCACACCAGTGGGCGACAGCATCGTCGGCAGACTCCTGCCCCCGGATCCCGCGGTGGTCGCGCCACCGGCCGCTGCGCTGTTCGCCGCCGTCAGCGACGCCGATCTGCTCCGGCTCGGGGTCGCGGAGCCACTGCTGCCCGCGATCCGGCAACTGACCAATGAGGACGAACTGCAGGCGCTCATTGAGGAGGCGCCGGCGCTGACCGGCGAGGCGCTGCTGCAGCTGTTCGGCGGCGCGAGCGTCGACGAGGTGTACGAACAGGTCACCTTCCCGGTCGCGGCCGGCGAAACGGTGGACCCGGACGACTACCTGGCTGCCGTGACCCGACCTGCCACTCCGGTCACGACGGATGACGAAGCGTTGCAGGCGATGCTGGACGAGCCGTTCGCCCGCTGGCAGGTCTACCTTCATCCGGCTCAGCGCAAGCTGGTCGAGCGTGACTACAGCGGACCGACCCGAGTAGGTGGCGGGCCCGGCACCGGCAAGACCATCGTCGCGTTGCACCGGGTCAAGCATCTGGTCGAACAACTGGAACCGGGCGCGGACCGGCCGATCCTGCTCACCACGTTCAACCGCAACCTCGCCGCGGACCTGCGCACGCGCCTGCTCACCCTCGGCGGTGAACAGGTCCTCGCGCGCGTGGACATCGTCACCATCGACAAGCTCGCCAGCCGGGTCGTTACCGACGCGGGCATGGGTACCGGACGCCGGGTCATCGACGACGACCGCGCGGTACAGGAGTGGCACGACCTGCTGTTCGAGCTGGGTACGCCGAAGTGGGAGCCCGACTTCCTGCACGCCGAATGGAGCCAGGTCATCCTCGGCCAGGTGCTCACCTCACGTGCCGACTACTTCCGGGCCCGCCGACCCGGTCGCGGCCGGGCGCTGACCCGCGCCGACCGGGACGAGATCTGGCAGCTCACCGAGCGGTTGGCCATGCGCCTGGAGGAGAAGGGTGTATGGACCTGGCGGCAGATCGCCGCGGCCGCGGCCCGCGCCGAGAACGCACGCGCCGACCAGGCCGCCGAGGCGAGTGACGGATACCGGTACCGGCATGTCGTGGTTGACGAGGCTCAGGACCTCAATGCCGCGCACTGGAAGATGCTGCGGGCCATGGTCGCGCCCACGCGCAACGACCTGTTCATCGTGGGCGACACCCACCAGCGCATCTACGACAACTACGTGACGCTCGGCCAGCTCGGCATCAACATCCGGGGCCGATCCTCACGGTTGACCCGCTGTTACCGCACCACCCGGGAGATCCTCGCCTCCGGCCTGGAGCTGCTCACTGGAGAGACCTATGACGATCTCGACGGTGGCGAGGAGACACTGGCGGGCTACCGGTCCCTGCTGCACGGCGACCGGCCGGTGCTGCGCGGGCTGCGCACCTGGGCCGAGGAGCGCGACGCGATCGTGGCACACCTGCGCGCCTGGGGACCCGCCCTCGACGGGTCGATCGCAGTCTGCCTTCCCACCCGGGAGATGGTCGGCGAAGTGGTCGACCGTCTGCGTGCCGAAGACATCCCCGCCGCCGAGATCGGGCCGGACGGACCGAAGCAGCCCGACGGGGTACACGTGGGCACGATGCACCGCTTCAAGGGCCTGGAGTACCAGCGCATGATCCTTGGCGGGATCTGCGACGGGCTCGTGCCGCGCGCGGGCATCACGGCCTACGCCGATGTCGACCCGGTTCGCTTCCAACGCGAGCGGGCACGCGAGCGGTCCCGGCTGTTCGTCGCCGCCACACGCGCCCGCGACGAGCTGGCGGTGTTCTGGCACGGCACCCGCAGCCCGTTCGTCACTGACGCGCTGGCGTCCCGGGCCGACACGTGAGCGGCCCGCTCGTCGGCGGCCGATACGAAGTCGAGGATCTGCCTGAGCGCGGCAGCATGGGCGAGGTCTTCACGGCGTACGACCTACGTCTCGACCGACGGGTCGCTGTCAAACGCATGCACCCGGACCTGCTCGGCGACCCCGGTGCGGTCAAGCGGTTCGAACGCGAAGCGCGCCTGACCGCAAGGGTGAGCCATCCCGGCGTACCCCGGGTGCTTGATTATGGCCTGGACGAGTACGGACCGTACCTGGCCCTCGAACAGGTCAACGGCAGAACGCTGCGGGATCTCATCTGCGAGATCTATCCGCTGCCCGTGGCGTGGGTGGCTGCGATCGGCGCCCAGATCTGTGCAGTGCTGATGCACGCCCACGCCGCCTCGCTGATCCACCGCGATCTCAAGCCGGCCAACATCCTGCTGCGCCCCGACGGCACCATCGCGATCATCGACTTCGGCGTCGCCGCTGTCGTCGGCGCCTCACGACTGTCAACGTTGACAGGTTCGGGCGCCATGGTCGGCACCCCTGAGTACCAAGCGCCCGAGCGCCGCCTCGGTGTGGAGAGCCCGCTGACCGACTTGTATGCCGTGGGCAGAGTGCTGCACGACCTGCACACGGGCACGCTCCCCGGACTCGTCCTGCCACGCGACCGTGTGTGCCAGACCGGCAACAACGAGGTGCAGGGCCTGATTGGTGAGCTGAGCGCGGTACGGCCGCAGGATCGGCCCTCCAGCGCGCGGGTCGTGCTGGATCGCCTGCTTCCCCTGGTGGGCGCGCCCGGAATACTGCCTGGTTTCGTGCTGGACCCGCACGCGATCCCTGCACAGGTCACGGCGTACGCAGCGGCCGTGGTGCCGGCGACCGGCATCCGGAGCGCGCCACCCAACGACAAGACGGCTGGCGTTGACGTTCCGCATCTGCGCCGCCGAGCTGAACGCCTCGCCCGCGCCGAGCGACATCGTCAGGCTATTGACTTGATCGACTATGTCATCGACCTGGTCGCCGACCCGCACGAGGCATTGAACCTGAAGTGGGATCGTGCGCGCTGGCTGTTTGAGGCCGGCGACCACCGACGGGCAGCAGATGCATTAAGGGACGCAACCGAGCTCATGGCTGCGCGACTCGGGGCGGTGCATCCGGCCGTTGTCTCAGGCCGACTGATGTTGGCTCAGGCCATGGCCGGCAACGGCGAAGCACCGGTTGCGATCGCCCTGCTCCGGACGTTGCTTGACGATCTCGCTGCCGACGGCGGCGCTGAAGGCCAGCAGTCTTTTCCGGTTCGGCTGGAACTCGGCATCCAGCTCGCCGTGGTCGGGGAAACGGATGAAGCGCGGACCACACTTGAGCCATTGGCTGCTGCCCAGCGTGCCGAATTGGGTGCACACCACTCCGATCTGGCGCTCACCCTCGACGCGCTCGCGGTGCTGTGAACGTGCCGAGGCGCAGCCTGGTCGCCTTTGGACTTGGGGCGGAACCTCCCCAGCGAGTTCAGCTCGCATGCGAGTAACTGAGTTAATGGCGTCCGACGTCGTCTTTGCAGGCACCCGTACATGGTGGAGACGGTGCCGCGGGGGCCCTGGTAGCCCCTTGTCGGCCCAGACTGGGAGGTTCGCGCACGCCAGTGCGTCGATGAGCCCGTGGGTGCGGGCGGCGGTCAGGCCGTGGGTAGTGCTTGGCAGGGCGGGTGAAGCCCAGAGCAGGTGGCCTCGCGCCCGGCCAGGACTTGGACGTTGACGCCGTGGCGGCGGTGCTTGCCCAGTGGCACGGTCGCTGGCCGGCCACCCGCTCGATTGGGACGTGAGTGCCGTCCAGATCACCCGCAGCGTTGCACTGCCGACCGCTTGGCGAGATTGCGTGCATGAACGGAGAGCAGGCCAACCGCCGCACGCAGGTGGCGGTAGACCGTGCCCACACCGAAGCCGAACGCGGCAGCCAGCCAGTGGTAGGTATCGCCGTTCGTTGCCACGCCAACGCCGGCAGGGACTGATGGCCAGGCTCAACGCGGCGTCACCGCGATCCGATCCGAGCACGGTGGTGTCGGATGAGGTCCGCCAGAACGATCAGGCTACGTGTCGCCAGCGGGATCGTGGAAGGATAGGCAGGCACGGCGCTCCCCGGAGATGACAGTGGTCTTGGTCGACTTGTTCATTTTCCAGGAGCCCTGTCCGGCACGGACCGCGGCTCATCGTCTGGCTTGACTTACCCGGCAGGTCGAAAAGGCGTCACTGGATTCCGAAGTAGACCATCAGTCGATCGCAAGGAGGCACAGTGGTTGGCCGGCAACTCGGGATCCTCTTCGCCGACGATGCGTGCATGTCCTACCTGCAGGAGATTGCCGATCGACGCGTACGAGGCGGGAACGGTGATTGCCGCGTGTCGTTTCCCGTACGTTCGCGGGTCAGAGCGGACGCGGTGTTGATCGCATATCGGAACGCCGTGCACTTCCTAGCAGGCGTAGATCAGGAACGCCGAGCTGATGACATCCGATGGGCATTCGGATTGCGATCGTTGACCCCGCTCGGCCGACCACTGGAAGTGAGCCGCCTGCGGGCAATGCTCCGAAAGGATCAGCGGCGTCCGTTGGATAGTCAGGGGGAGCTGACGGAGAAGGCCAGCACGGTTGTGCTCGATGTTCTCCTGGCCGAGAACCCCGAACTCGATTCAGTGATCGGAGCCCTGTTCAATAACCGGGACATTGATCTGCCCACCCAACGCAAGGCGGCGCTGGCCGAGGAGCGAGACACCCTAGCAACACTGTGCGCCTTCACCGGCGCTCCTGACCTTCTACCAGCCAACGGGTTCCTGGCTGAGGACGAGATCGACAGCATCGCCGACCGTGAGTCCTTCCTGCCCTCGATGCCTGGCCTTCCGCCACGAGAAGATCCGATGGTTGAACACGACGCGAACACGTTTCTCGGCTGGTCACGCCAAGAAAGCGACCGGCTAGCAGTTCGGAAATTCACTGACGGTAACGGTCGTACATTGGAGATAATGAATGTGAACCGATGGCCGATCGAGCACATGTGTATTCAGTCTTAAGGGACCGGCCGCGGTGCGATCTCCAGCGCGATACAGCGGGATGTCCCCAGGTGCGTTCGACGGCCGCGAGCACGCACCGCGTCTCCGATACTGGAATTTCGAACCCGCCGTCAGGCAAGCGACGAAGCCCGGGCCCACTCAGCACCATACGATCTCGACATAGGTGTGCCTGCCATTCGCCCGCCGCCGGGTTCGACCGGCGTGTCGTCAAGATGGAACACCTCCGCACAGTCGGTGTGTAGCACTGCCATACGAGGCATGGCCCTCCTAACATCCCGATGTATGCCGCATGAAGTGATCAACTGTTCGGCTTGGTTTGGGTCAGCATTCGGTGGAGTTCCTCGGGTACGGGCGGCCCGGCTCACTCATGTGGTGGTCGAGGTGCGAACTGGCGCCGCGGATGTGCAGGCGCCGACGGTGGGCCGGGATCTGGGCGATCGCATCGGCCCCAGTTCTTTTGGATGCGGTGACGCAGGCAGCGCAGGCCGGCGCCTGGTGTGCTCTCGAACGGTCGGCACGTGGACTTGGTCGGATCGGCGTGCACAAGGCCGCCGACTTGCTCCGCCACATGTGGGGGACACGACCGAGCGTTCCATGTCCCAGCACGCCGTTCTCGAAGGCCTTGCCGGCTGCGCGCCAGCGTCGACAATTCCACCGTGCTGGTTGTGTAAGCGAAGCGCGTGGTCCGTAGGTCCGAACTGGAGTAGGCCGGCAAGCGCCAGTCGGCGTTGTCGCCAACGTGCCCCCGTTTACCCCCCGAAAACCCCATCCCAGCGGTGACTATCAGTGACAAGCGCTCATCGTTGTCCGGCGGTGTTAGTGCAGCTCAGTGCACGAATTTGACAAACAGCGATAAACGAAATCGGATTACGTTCCGTAACAACCAGTCGTGGGTTCAAATCCCACTCGAGGTTAGCTCGGACCCGCATGGGCGGGAGCTACCTACGATGTTCCTACCGGCAACGCCAAGATCGTTAACGTGATGCTCCCGATGTTTCGGGATTGGCTGCCGGATGATGGGATGGGGTCATCCGGCGTCAACGGCGTTGAACCGATGTCAACGGTGTTCAAAGGGCGTGCCGTGACCTGCCGAAGTGCCGTTTCGGCAGGTCACGGCTGGGTGGTGGACCGTGTTGACACAGAGGTCCTCGCTCAACAGCGTCCAACTGCGCTCAACGGCGTCGAACCGCAGGTCAACGGCATCATCGAGGGTGACAAGGTTCCAGTTCCGCTCCCCGCGCACTTCGGCGTTCCAGAAGTTCGGGCGACTCGGCATGATCAAGTCGGGTGACGCGACAACTTCCTACGTGAACTGCGGCACTTGGAGCCACGTATCCACTCCAGACGCTGCCAAGTAACGACAGCTTCCGAAGTGTAGAAGCGCTCGGTCGATTGCCGTTGACCTCGTCTGACGCTGGCCGAGGGTGACCGCTTCCGAAATGTGGAAGCGCTCGGCGATTGCCGTTGACCACGGCAAACGTTAGCCGAGGGTGACCGCTTCCGAGATGTGGTAGTCCTGCTTCCAGGGATGGCCGCTTCCCGAGCGTGGAAGTGCTCCTGCCCCGGCACTGAACGTAGGTGGGCCGGACCGGCTGTTCAGGCGTCGGGCACGACAACTGGTCGTAGGTGGTTGTGGGTCGCAGGAGTCGTTACTGGCCGATGCAACGAGCCGTGCCCCCACCGACCCCGCACCCACTCGATCAGAGTCTCGTCAGTGATGCCGCGGTTGGAGTGGCTGAGCTCGACGATGACACTTTCGACGCCCACATGGGCCATCACCTCCGTACTGGCACAGTGTTCACTGGCACGCGGCGCGAGTCCGGGTGCCGTATCGGTCACGGAGTGCGCGTTGCCGCGGGCGCTGGGGCCGAGGACGGAGTCGGGGTTGCGGGGCCGCTGGCGTCGGGCTGCCGTTGGGCGGCGGCGATGCGCTGCGCACCGCTGATGTCGTTCGTTGCTGTGATCGAGGTCGGCCGGTTCATAGTCCATCGGCTAGTTCGGGATGTTTTTGAGCCGATCGCACGTACGCTGGCGACGGCAGTCTGTGTTGCAATGTCGTCGACCGTATGGCAATCGCGAATGCCATTGTGGAGGCCATTGTGGTGGGACTCTACGACGAAGCTGCTGTGCAGGCTCGCATCGCGGCGGAGCTTGAACCCCTAGCGCGGCCACGTCGCGACGCCGGTCAGATAATTGCACCGCCTACCTATGTACGTCGTCATGGCCCTGAGCACGCGGACGCGGGCGCCACGTTGGCTGATGGCCCGTTCGTCTCGGCTGAGTTCCTGCCTTTTGCTGATCCTCAACGGCTCCGGCCGTTACTGCGAGTCGACGCTCGGGCACCGACGGCCGGTTCGGCTCATCAGCGTCTCCTGGCCGCGTTTCGTCAGTGCTCGTACGCGTGGAATTGGGATCACCCGACCCAGAACCGTGAAACGTTGGCGTTCCATCAGCGTGCCGTGGAAGGTTCGATCACATCGCCGGAGCCCATCGGGCTGTGGCATACCGTTTGGGCCCGATGGGCTGCCGGATCTGGATGGGTCGTGGGCCGCCACACCGGCCGCATTGCGGCAGTGGCGACCGCCGTCCTGCCCGACGGGCGGGTCGTGGCCGTCACCGCCGGTCACGACCGCGTCGTGCGAGTGTGGGACCTTACCGTCGGCGCCGCTGTCGGCGATCCCCTCGCTGGCCACACCGACGCAGTGGTGGCGGTGGCGACCGCCGTCCTGCCCGACGGGCGGGTCGTAGCCGTCACCGGCAGCTACGATCACACGGTGCGGCTGTGGGACCTGACCACCGGCGACCCGATCGGCGATCCCCTCACCGGCCACACCGACGCAGTGGTGGCGGTGGCGACCGCCGTCCTGCCCGACGGGCGGGTCGTAGCCGTCACCGGCAGCTACGATCACACGGTGCGGCTGTGGGACCTGACCACCGGCGACCCGATCGGCGATCCCCTCACCGGCCACACCGACGCAGTGGTGGCGGTGGCCACCGCCGTCCTGCCAGAAGGGCGAGTCGTGGCCGTGAGCGGCAGCGCCGATGCCATGGTGCGGATGTGGGACCTGAGCGCCGTCGCGCCGGTTGGCGACCCCATCGCCGGCCACGCCAGCACAGTAAACGCGGTAGCCACCGCCGTCCTGCCTGACGGTCGGGTCGTGGCGGTCACTGGTAGTTTCCACGGTTCGGTGCGGATGTGGGACCTGAGCGCCGTCACGCCGATCGGCGAACCCTTCACCGACGACATCATTTGGGTAAACGCGGTAGCCACCGCCGTCCTGCCAGACGGTCGGGTCGTGGCCGTCACCAGCAACTGGCACGACACGGTGCGAATGTGGGACCTGGTTACGGCCACCCCCGTCGGCGACCTACTCACAGGCCACACCAGCACAGTGGAGACGGTGGCCACCGCTGTTCTGCCCGACGGGCGGGTGGTGGCGGTCACCGGCGGCCTCGACGCCACGGTGCGGGTGTGCGACCTCGCCAATGCCTCCCCGGTCGGCGATCTACTCACGGGTCACACCAGTACAGTGGAGACGGTGGCCACCGCTGTTCTGCCCGACGGGCGGGTCGTGGCGGTCACCGGCAGCGACGATCACACGGTGCGGCTGTGGGATCTGACCACCGGCGTCCCGATCGGCGAGCCCTTCACTGGCCACGTCGATAAGATCAGAGCCGTGGCCACCGCTGTTCTGCCCGACGGGCGGGTCGTGGTGGTTACCGGCAGCGACGATCACACGGTGCGGCTGTGGGATCTGACCACCGGCGTCCCGATCGGCGAGCCCTTCACAGGCCACACCGACGCAGTGGTGGCGGTGGCGACCGCCGTTCTGCCCGACGGGCGGGTCGTGGTGGTTACCGGCAGCGACGATCACACGGTGCGGGTATGGGACCTTGGGTCCGGCGTCCCGATCGGCGAGCCCTTCACCGGCCATGCCCACCAGGTGGTGGCGGTGGCCACCGCGATCCTGCCCGACGGACGGGTGGTGGCGGTCACTGGGAGCTGGGACGCCACGGTGCGGGTATGGGACCTGACCAGTGCCTCCCCGGTCGGCGAGCCCTTCACTGGCCACACCGCCATGGTGGAGGCGATCGCCACCGCTGTGCTGCCCGACGGGCGGGTCGTGGCCGTCACTGCTAGCACCGACGCCACGGTGCGGGTGTGGGACCTGTCCACCGCCACGCTGATCGGTGACCCCCTCATCGGCCACGCCTACATAGTGTCGGCGGTAGCCACCGGTGGTCTTCCTGATGGGCGGGTCGTGGCCGTTACCGGCGGCGCCGACGCCACGGTGCGGGTGTGGGACCTGGCCAGTGCCTCCCCGGTCGGCGAGCCCTTCACTGGCCACACCGGCATGGTGGGGGCGATCGCCATCGCTGTGCTGCCCGACGGGCGGGTCGTGGCTGTCACTGCTAGCACCGATGCCACGGTGCGGGTGTGGGACATCGCGGTCGGGACGTCGGTAGGCCATGCGCTATGTGTGGTCGATCCGGCTTGCGCGCTGGCGTGGGAGCCCTCCGAGGGTGGGGCATTAATATTCGCGGGGCCTGGCCTCGCACGATTGACCCTTTCATTGGCGGAAACCCGGCCTGCGGTTGCGGGTGGAGAAGTGGTGGCGTCGTGACTGTGGTGGTGGGTGTGCACGGCATTTGGCAGCAGCAGCGGGGTCGCCAACAACTGCTGGCGGAGTGGGGCACAGCGCTGGGAGATGGCTTGGAACGGGCGGGTCGCCGTGCCGCGTCGGTGGCGTTGGACATTGCGTTCTACGGTCACCTGTTTCTGCCCGACCTTCAGGGCAAGTCCGCAGTGGATGACATCGATCTGTTGGGCGAGGTGATGCCGGAAGAGTTGGCTGATCTGACCGATGCCGTGCTGGAGATCGACCCGGGCGCGGACCTCGACGACGAGTACACGAAGGGTGCACCGGCAATTCCGTTGCCGGTGCAGCGACTTGTCCGGTACGTGGATCGGCGCTTCAATTTGCCGGTGGGTGCGTTGATGCTGGGTGAGTTGCGGCAAGTACGCCGCTACCTGTGCGATCCGCAGTTGAAGGCGGCAGTGGATAGGGTAGTCGCCGAGATTGTCTCCGGAGACACCCGAGTGGTGGTGGGCCATTCGTTGGGAACGGTGGTCGTATTGGAGTACATGCGCCAACATCCCGGCATGGTCTTTGACCTGTTATTGACATTGGGGTCGCCGCTGGGTTTGCGGATGATCCGCAGGTACCTGCCGGACCCGACTTTCGGGGTAGCGGGTGGCAAGCCGGCCACGGTGGGCCGGTGGGTAAACGTGTACGACCCACATGACGCGGTCGCCGCCGCGGGCGGCTTGAAGCAGGTGTGGTCGGCGGTGGAGGACCGGATCGTGGACAACCAGGTCGATGCCCACAACGTGCAGCGGTACCTGTCGAAGAGGGTCACTGGGGATGCGATCGCGGCTGTGCTGCCGGGCACTGGCCGATGACAAGTCCCGCCAACAGGTCCGAGGTACCGCTTCGTCGTCACTTCGTGGCAATGGTCAGCGCCGCCTACGACGATCTACGCCTGCCGGCGTTGCCCGGCCTGGACAAGGAACTGGCCGTGCTGACGGCATGGCTCTGCTCGGAAGAGCTGTCGCCGGATCGCCACTTCACCCCGGCCCACACCGACCTAGCCCGCAACCCCACCTCCGGCGAGGTTCGCACGCTTATGTCGGCTGATCATGAGTGGTCCCCGGATGACGCAGGCGTGGTGTTCGTGACCGGTCACGGCGTCCGGAAACATGGCCGACACTGGTTGGCCTTCCGCGATACCAGGCTCGACAACGTGTTCGGCACCGCGGTGGAGACCGCTCAGTTCGTGGGCGCAATGGCCACCCGAAGTTACGACAACCTCCTGGTAATCGTGGACGCCTGCTACAGCGGGGCGACCGGCGAAGCCACGATCGCGTTCGACACCCCGATCCCCGAGCATTGCCTCGTCTTGGCCAGCGCCGGCGCCAACCAGCCGGCCTACGTCGGGACACTCACCGGAGTCATCGGCGAGATCCTGGCAGAGTTACGGTCCGACGCGCCTAGCCCGTTTGGTGACCAGCCATACCTGCGTGAGGACCATTTCTTCACCGAAGTCAACGAACGACTCAAGGCGCATGGCCAGCATCTGGTTCCGCTGGGGCATCGGCTGCTGACCGCCCGACCCAACCGGTGTCTGCCTAACCCCCGCCACCGCCCCGACACGGTCCAGCCGTCGCGGCGGGATCTGGCCATCCGCGCCGACGATCTCGCCGCCCACTGGGATCCCCGATCGAGGGGTGTCGTGTCGGCTGGTGAGCTGGGCTGGTTGTTTACCGGCCGCGCCGATCTGATGCGCCAGCTCATCGCTGCGGCCAGCGGGCCGGCTGGCACCACAGTGGTGACCGGCCGGGCCGGGTGCGGCAAGTCCGCCGTCCTGTCCAGGTTGGTCACTCTTTCCGACCCAGGGTTCATCGACAACCACGCAATGCAGGTCGCCGTGATCCCCGATGATCTGAAACCTTCGCCGAACGCTGTTGATGTGGCCGTACTGGCCACCGGCAAGCTTTCCGCCGACATCTTCGCCCAGGTCCTCTACGCCCTTGACATCCCCCTTGCCGCGTCAGTCGGCACCGTGCCGTCGCTCGCCGACATGCGCACGGCCTGGGCCACCCGGCCCAGCAAGGACACAGGCCTGGTCACGGTCGTGGTGGACGCGGTGGACGAGGCCGCCGACCCGGGCAGTCTCATTGACGACGTGCTGACCTCGCTCGCGGCCGACGGTGGCATACGGCTCATCATCGGGGTCCGCGCACCGAGTCCCGACGAACCCAGGCCGGAACCACCCACAGCGGCGCTGAGCGACCTTATCGCTGAACGACTCGCCGCCACCCGGCTGCAGATTGACCGGCCTCCCCTGTGGCGGGTAGACGATCTTGCCGACTATGTCGCCCAGACCCTCACCCAGGCCGATCACTCACCGTACAGGCACCTCGTAGTCGATAAGCTTGCCGAGGTCGCACGACGTATCGCTGCCGATGCCGGGTCGTCGTTCCTCATCGCACGCCTGGCCGCCAGCCAGCTCGCGACCCGCCCCGAGATGGTAGACATGGATTCTGCGGCGTGGCAGCACGCTATCCGGGCGGGGGTGGTCGGCATGTTCGGCGAGAACCTGCGCACCTCCCTCGGCCAAGACGATCGCGAGCGCGTGGTAGATCTGCTGCGGGCGGTCGCGTTCGCGTTCGGGCGTGGCCTGCCCTGGTACCAGATCTGGCCGCGGGTCGCCAACGCGGTGTCCCTCAACGGACGGGCTTATGGCGACGCCGACATAAGGTGGCTGCTCCAATCACCGCTATCCGGCTACCTGGTCACCGACACCGAAGACGACGCCACTGTCTATCGGCTCTTCCACGACGAGCTGCGTACCGCGCTGCGCGTACACGCGCACGAACTGCTTCAAGCCCAGCCATGAGCAGCATCGAGGATGTGGAGCGGCGGATTACCCGCGCGCTGGCGGACCTAGCTGACCTAGCCGAGCCATTGGACCGAGGCGGCCAACCTTCGCTGCCTCCGCCGTACGTGAGGCGACACTTCGTTGAACACGCCGCCGCTGGCGACACCCTTAACAACACCATCGTCCCTGATGCATTCCTGCCCTATGTGGATCCGGTTCGGCTTCGGTTGGCCGCGTTCAATCAGACTTCAGCGCCGAAGCTCAGTTGGTTGCCGCTGTTGCGGCGGGTTGGCCACCGCTGGGACTGGCACCGTCCAGAGTTCAACGACGCTGCGCTGCAAATATGGGGCGCCGCCACCGGCCACCCCTACCAGCGCCAACCCGCCGCCCGTGGTGGTTTCCATGTTCGCTGGTCCACACGTTCTGCCGATGACAGCGAGATCGTAGCCGCGTCCGTAACCGTCAGCTGTGTCGCGACCGCGACCCTGGACGACGGCCGAGTCGTGGCCGTCACAGGCAGTTACGACACCACGGTGTGGATGTGGGACCTGGCCACTGGCGCTCCGATCGGCGGCCCGCTCACCGGCCACACCGGTGAGGTGGCAGCAGTGGCCACCGCTGTGCTGCCCGATGGCCAGGTGGTGGCCGTCACAGGCAGTTACGACACCACGGTGCGATTGTGGGACCTGGCCACTGGCACCCCGGTCGGCGACCCACTCACCGGCCACACCTCCCTAGTGACGGCAGTCAGCACCGCCGTGCTGCCCGACGGCCGGGTCGTCGCAGTCACCGCCGACCACACGGTGCGGATATGGGACCTGACTACCTGCAACCTGGTCGGCGACCCACTTATCGGCCATACCGCCGCAGTGCGGGCAGTCGCCATCGCGACCCTGCGCGACGGGCGGGTCGTAGCCATCACCGCCAGCTTGGACGACACGGTGCGGTTCTGGGACCTGGCCACCGGCACTTCGATCGGCGAACCCGTGAACGGCTATGCCCTTGTGGAGGCGGTGGCCACCGCTACTTTGCCCGACGGCCGGGTGGTCGCCGTTACCTGCGGCTGGGACGACACGTCGCGGATATGGGACCTGACCACCGGCACTCCAATCGGCGATCCCCTCACCGGCCACACCCGTCAGGTGGTGGCCGTGGCGACCACCTGGCTGCCCGACGGCCGGGTCGTGGCCATCACCGGTAGTTACGACACCACGGTGCGGATTTGGGACCTGACTACCGGCAACTCTATCGGCGATCCCCTTACTGGACATACCTGCCCAGTGGTGGCGGTGGCGACCACCTGGCTGCCCGACGGCCGGCTCGTGGCCGTCACCGGCAGCTACGACGACACGGTGAGGGTATGGGACCTGACCACTGGCAACCCGATCTGCGACCCTCAAACTGGACACACCGGCCCAGTCTCGGCGGTGGCCACCGCGACTCTGCCTGATGGTTGGGTCGTGGCTGTCACGGGTAGCTACGACGACACGGTGCGGGTGTGGGACCTGACCACTGGCAACTCTATCGGCGATCCCCTCACCGGCCACACCGCCCCGGTGGCGGCGGTGGCCACCACCGTACTGCCCGATGGCCGAGTCGTAGCTGTCACCCGCAGCCTCTACATCGACACGGTGCGGGTGTGGGACCTGACCACTGGCAACTCTATCGGCGATCCCCTCACCGGCCACACCGCCACCGTCGCGGCGTCTGCCATGACCGTCCTATTAGATCGCCGGCCGGTGGCCGCCGCCGTGCTGCCCGACGGCCGGTTGGTGGCTATCATCGGCAGCAGCAGGGACGACAGGGTGCAGGTGTGGGACCTGACAACGGGCATCGCGATCGGCGACCCCCTTATTGGCCACACCGGCCCAGTCGCAGCAATCGCCACGGCCGTGCTGCCCGACGGCCGGGTCGTGGCTGTCACTGGTGGCTGGGATGACACTGTGCGGGTGTGGGACGTGACCACCGGCACTCCGATCGGCGACCCCCTCATTGGCCATGCCTCCGCAGTCGCAGCAATCGCCACAGCCGTGCTGCCCGACGGCCGGGTCGTAGCCGTCACCGGCAGCGATGACGCCACGGTGCGAGTATGGGGGATAGCCGATGCTGTGAGCTTGGACGTCCTACCAGTGCCTGCGCCAGTCGTAGCCGTTGCTGCCACAAACGAAGGGACGATAGTCATTATTGCGGGATCCCTGACCATTGCTGCCGACCTGATTCTTTGACTCGAGGCCAGCCCAGCGGTCACTGGGCGAGGTTCGTGTCGTGTCACTTCGACTGGCGTATCTTGGCGTCCCCAGCGCCATGGTGAGGCGAGCGGCGGGACATCGAAATTCCGAGGAGCGGGCGATAAGGGGAACCTCAACCATTTTCGTGATCCGCCAGATACGCCCTACGAACTATCACCCCCCGCTGACTTATTGCCGTGCCTACCAGCGCGAGGTGGACCAGGAGGCGTCGGAAGGGTGGGTGCCGAAAACTCCGTCCGGGCAGGTCAAGTGGCCTGTTCGAATTCATGGGCGACGCTTCCCGACGTCGCGTCGAGTGGCCCGTCCATGCCGTCGTCGCCGCCGCCCATCTCCGGCTCGGAATCGGTGTACGGCCAGCAACGATGCGAGCGTGCGTGCGGTGAGGTTCATGCGCCCGGCGCGGGTCGTGGGGGAGCGCGCGACGACGATCCTGCGGGAAACACCAAGATCGGTAGCGTGGTGCTCCCGTTGCTGCGGGATTGTCCGCTGGATCATGGGGTGTGGTCATCGGACGTCAACTGCGTTGAACCGACGCGAACGGCGTTCAAGAGCGGGCCGTGACCTGCCGGAATCCCGTTTCGGCAGGTCACGGCTAGGTGATGGACCGTGTTGACACGGAAGAGGTCACTGGTTCAAACCCAGTATCGCCCACCATCTATATAAGCAGTTCAGCTAGCCCGTTACCGAAGATGCGGTAACGGGTTTTTGCATTACTGGCCCTTACATTGGGAGCAGATTGGGAGCACAAGATCATCTAGTGTTCCGGTCGGTCCTGCGGTGGTAGTGAACGGCGTCGTGGGTTGCCGAGGATCGTCTCCTATTTCTTCATGAACCTCTGCGATGCAGGGACGCGGACCGTAGCCGCGCTCCGAAGGTTAGGTGCGGCTCCGCGCCAATCCGTACGGCATTGGTACGGCGGTCGGCAGGCGGTTGTCCGGGAACAGCTGAATGAAGTGCGGTGCCGCGGCGGTTTGGTCCCTTTCAAGCAGGGTACGGGGCGTGTCATTGGCCTGCCGGTGTCGCCGATTACGTGGCAGGCGACCGACGCGGTCGTCGGCTCGGTAGGGCGTTAAGGCGACCAGCTCACATCCGGCTGGGCGTGGGCGGTCACGGCGGGCGGTCGGGGTGCCGTTGCCGGCGCGGGTCTTTACCTGCTGACCGCCGCCGCAGCTGTGTTGGCCGCTGGAGTGCGGGGCCAGCCGCCACACCCGAGGAGGGAAGACGCTGATGAAAGCTATCTGGTGGATGATCCTGGCGGCTACAGCGGCGCTGGTGGTTGGCGCCACCATCGCGACGCAGGCGCCGAGGGGTGCTGACACGCCGATGAGCTGGCTACAGGCCGCCCTCACCGACCCGAACGTTGTATTCGTGCTGCTGTCGCTAGCGGTCATAGCGCTGGTGACGGAAGTCGCCACCCCACGCAAGCGGCTAGCTGGGTCCTTCGGACTGTTGTTGTTGCTGTTGGCCGGTTACGGCATGGCAGGGCTGCCGGTGCAGCTACCCGGTGCGGTGCTGATGCTTCTGGCGGCGGGACTCTTCCTCGCTGAGACGATGACGGGGGGAGTGGCCGTTTTCGCGGCGGGCGGGGCGGCCGCCATGTGCGTCAGCGCGCTGGTTCTGTTTGAACAGCCGGTAACGGTAAGCCCGGTGACATACGCGACCATCGCCGTTTTCGCCGCACTCGTCTCGTGGCTGGTCGGCCGCTACGTATGGCCGAAGAGGCACCGCACTGCACCGCAGCCGGACGCTCCAACCCGGACCGATTCCGAACCCATCCGATGACGCGTCCTGTTGACCGAACGGAGGCTCAACGTGAGAGTCCTGATCTGCGGGGCCGGGATTGCCGGGCTGGCCCTCGCCCAACGGCTGGCCACGCATGGTGCCGAGGTGACCGTGCTGGAGAAGGCGTCGGGACCTCGCGCTAGTGGTTACATGATTGACTTTTTCGGGCCCGGGTACGACGCGGCCGAGGCGATGGGAGTACTACCGCGCATACTCCAGCTCGGTTATCACATCGACGAGGTCGCATACTGCGATGCTCGCGGGCGCCGGCGGACAGGCTTTCGCTACGACCGCTTTGCCAAGGCGTCAGGCGGACGAGTAACAAGCGTGATGCGTCCGGATTTGGAGCGGGCGCTGCGCGAGCACGTTCCCGAGCAGGTCGACCTGCGCTACGGCAGAACGATCAGCGCGGTGGACAACCGCCCCGACGGTGTGCGGGTCACCTTGGATGACGGCAGCGACCTTGCCGGCGACCTGCTTGTTGGCTGCGACGGCGTCCATTCAGTTGTGCGAGCCCTCGCTTTCGCGTCCGAGGCCTGGAGTGTGCGCTATCTCGGCTTTCATACCGCCGCGTTCTCCTTCTTCGATGCTGCGGCGCACGCCGAGATCGGCGGCCGGTTCTGCATGACCGACAGTCTGCACCGGGCGATGGGGTTCTACGGGCTGCGCGACGGGAAAGTCGCGGTGTTCGCGGTGCACCCGGCCCGCGACTCTGAGCTGCCACACGACGCACGCCTCGAACTGCGGCGGCAGTACGGAGGGCTGGGCTGGATAGCACCCCGGGCGCTGGCTGCCTGCCCTCCCGCCGATGAGCTGTACTACGACCAGGTCGCGCAGGTCGTTATGCCGTCCTGGAGTCGAGGCCGAGTTGCGCTGCTTGGTGACGCCGCGTATGCGGTATCGCTGCTGGCTGGCCAGGGCGCCGCTCTGGCCGTGGCCGGCGCATACGTGCTTGGCGAGCACTTGGCCGAAGCCCCGTCCATGGATGCCGCGTTGGCAGGGTACGAGCGAATGTTGCGGCCGGTCGTTCTCGATAAGCAGGCGACCGCTCGCAAGGCGGTGCGCTGGTTCGTCCCGTCGACCCGCAGCCAACTTTGGTTGCGCCGCGCCGCGTTCGCCGCTGCGCGATTACCCGTCGCCGACCGTCTGGTTGCCGCCTCGCTGGTCGGCAAACCCAGCGCCGTCATCGCCGAGCTTGCTGGTGGGACCGCCTCCCGCCCGACGACAACCGAGCCGCCGCTATGAGCGAGTGTTCGACTTGTTCAGGAAGTTCGTACAGCAATTCGTTTCTCTCGCAGGGCGCGTAATGGTCGGATGGCCGGAAGCGATTGATCGGCGAGAAGCCTCTGCCCTGCTGACCTTCTCCCTCGTCAGGGCAAGGCCAAGTCATTCCTCAATGCAGGTTCGGGCTTCGTCGATTGTTTCGTAGCAACCGAAGAAATCGACAAGACCGCTGATCTCCAGCACGCGTCGCACCACGTGCTGGGGGGCAGCCAAAATCAGTTGTCCACCCTTGGCCTGCACGTTATTTCGGTGACGGATAAATGTTCGCAGGCCTGCTGAGTCGCAGAAGTTCAGTCGAGACAGATCGATGATGACGTTCAGATGGCCGTTCGTGAGGTTCTGAGCGGCCAGTTCGGCGACGTCACGGTAGCTGTGGAGGTCCAGCTCACCGTCGAGCGCGATCACGGTTGTGTTGCCTATGTAGTCGACGTTGATTGTCAAAGTCATGCCTGAACGCTCGCGTTCAGATTAACCATTACGTCCCATTCTCTATGCAGTAGATCGCATCGCCCCGACCGTCCTGGTCGTGACCAGCCACGCCCGGCACCGGCCCAGTGCCGCGTTATGGTACTGAACGAGGTGCCGCCGGGCATGTGCGCGCCTTCCTGTCGCATCATGCGTTGTCAGCCACACTTCTGAGCCTGCGTGACGTTGCGTCCTGCAGGCGTGCTTGACCAGGCAGCGCCACTCGAACGCGGCCGGATGCAGGTCGGGCATGCGAGACGACGCCCGCCGATGAGCGCCACCGGCGTCATGAATGGTCAGGCCGGTCTCGCCGAGCTTCGCCGCTACCAGAGGCCGCCTGAACGTCTCCACAGTAGCTGCTTCGGCCTCGGAGGACGAGTAGTCCGTTCGCGGCCAACGGAACGAGCATGATGAGGAAGGTCTCTCGCAGGCCGGTCGCGTTGGCGCGTCCACCCGGCCCGGCTAGCAGGTCGGCGAGCATGCCGAAGCAGAGCGGGGCGGTCGCCTCTCCGGTCATGCGCAGCAGCGTGCGTAGACTTTCCGCCCTTCCCCACAGGCCGGGCGCGACGATGTCGAGCCGGGCGGCGTCAAGCGGCGGATTCGCGGACGCGAGCAAGCCGGCCGCGACCGTGATGAAAGGCACCGCCCACCAGAGGGAGGTGGTGAAGAGAGCCGGTGCCAGTACTACGGCCACGGAAATGTAGGCAACCGCCGGCACCATTATTCGAGCGGCGCGATGGCCATGGTTCAACAGAGCGTCGGCCACCCGGCCCCCGGCCATGGTGCCGAGAATGGCCCCTACGCCGATAACTGGCACGAGCCCGCTGACCTGAACTGGACCAACGGCGAACCGCCGTTCAATGAACACCAGGCCGAACGTCCGAAGGCCAGCGAAGAAGAAGTAGCCGACGGCCGACGCGACGATCAGGACCCGGACAGTACGGATGTGCAGCGCGGCCGCCATGCCGGACAGTGATTCCGCGAGAGTCGCTCGCACGCGTCGCGCCTGGGGCGTTGGCCGGTGATGCGGCTGGTCAGGCGATACCGGGACCTGCGCCGCGCCAGGCCGGAGTCGGCTCGCGCCCCCGCGCGCCGGTTCCGGAAGCCAACGCGCAACCGCCGCGGCGAGTCCGCCGCCCGGCACCGAGAGGAGCCAGAACGCCCATCGCCAAGACCACGCGGCGGCAATATTGCCGCCTACAAGGAGTCCCACTCCCGCCCCCAGCATTTCGCCGGTCAGGATCCAGCCCAGGACCCGGGCTCGCTCCTCGATGGGAAACAGATCGCCCAACAGGGACGAAAGCAGTGGTCCCGCCGCGACAGCTGCGGCTCCGAGCCCGAGCCGGCTGAGGAGAAGCCAGAGGTACGAGGGCGCCGCACCGGCCAGTGCGAGCGCCCCGCTCCAGGTGGCAACGCAGCCGACCAGGAGCCGGACCCGCGGAAGTCGGTCGGCGGCGGCGCCCATCGGGACGGCGGCGGCCGCGCCAACGCCGGCGGATGCGGTTGCGAGCAGGCCCAACTGAGTGTGGGGCAGTTCCATATTCGCCTGCAGTTGTGGGGCCACGGCTCCGAGCGCACCAAGGTCAGCAGAGTTCAACGCCATCACGGCGGTGAGCAGGAAAACGACCCGTGCGCGCAGGGGGCCTCCGAACGCCGCTGTCAGTCGGCAAAGAACGCCGTGGGCCGCCCGGGCCGGGGAGGCGCGA
The DNA here is from genome assembly GCF_039528515.1 of Luedemannella flava. Lineage (NCBI taxonomy): Bacteria > Bacillati > Actinomycetota > Actinomycetes > Micromonosporales > Micromonosporaceae > Luedemannella > Luedemannella flava. The sequence goes on along the minus strand of NZ_BAAALT010000059.1, from coordinate 34,695 downwards.
GCAGCGCCGGCCGTCGAGCGTGCAGACCGCGCCAACCACATCGGTCCTCTTGCTGCGCCCGTGTCCTGTGCCGGAACGTCCGGTGGGCCGGCAGCGCCGGCGCGGTCGGCATGCGGAGGGCTTCCGGGGCGCGCTGCCCATTTCACCCATACGGGCAGGGCCGCGCTGGGAGTGCGTTTGATCGGCCCGGCAGTCATTGCCGACCCGCATCGCATGCTGCTCGGCTATGCATGGTCCTTTCCCGTGTCAGTCACCAGCAGTCTGAATCTCGTTGAGTGGTACCCGGCGCGCCCCGCCACAACCGCTCAGCGCGACGAACATTCGCCTTTTATGGGCTCTCCTGAGCGTCACTCGCGGCGTGTGCCGCCGCCGGGGCAGCGTTCGCGACTGCGCTGATCAACTAATACCGAACAAACAGCTGGCGTGCTCATGAAGCGTTCGTGCGGCCGCGGCTGTTTGACCGACCGGAACAGGGATATCTGCGTTGCGGAAGGAGGTGCGCTGACCCGCGTAATGCTTGGTCGCGACAATGAGTATGAGGATGATCTTGCGATGTGCCGCATACGTGGGGGATCTCGCGCGTGTCGCGGCGCTGGTGGCGGCTGTCGTGTGCGTCGTGAACGGTCAATGGGACGACGTCGCCCGATTCGCGGTCGTATTGAGCGTCCTGCTTGCCTCGCGGCTGGCGCGCATGCCGAGGGTTTTCGATGCTGCTCTGGGCGTGACGCTCACGGTGGCGACTGTGGCGATGGCGGCCAGTTGGTACGACACCGTGCCTTGGGTGGACATCGTCATTCACGGCACGACGACCGGGGCCGTGGCGGCCGTGGCGACGGTGGCGATGGGCCGGGCACGGCTACTGCCCCTGGCACAGTGCGGGACGCCTGCAGTGGTGGTACTTGTGGTTGCGGTCGGCTTCAGCCTCGGAGTGCTGTGGGAGTTCTGGGAGTGGCTCGCGACGCACGTGTTCGGCATGATCATGGTGGTCGGGTACACCGACACGATTGTCGACCTCGCGATGGACGGCGCGAGTTCGCTGCTCGCCGGTGTGGCGCTGGCGGCGTGGTTGGGTAACGGCCGGTCGATGTATCGCACGGAGCCGCCGGTCCGATCGCGTTCGAATGGATGAAGTCAACCCCGGTGGACTGCGCATCGCGCCGGTGTCCACCTTGAGGCCTCGCGCGACGGGCGTGTCGGTAATGCGACGCGCCCCGCTGGGTAAGTCTCCATGGTGTTCTTCGAGTCCTGGAACTACGTGTTGCGCGTCCTCGCGGCCGCGGTGCTGGTCTACCCTGCGCTGATCGTGCTCTTGCGCCTGTCCGGCAAGCGGACACTGGCGAAAATGAACGCGTTCGACCTGGTCGTCACGGTGGCCCTCGGCTCGACGCTGGCCAGTGTGCTGCTGTCGACCGACGTGACACTTGCGCAGGGCGTTGCCGCGCTGGCGGGATTGGTGACGTTGCAGTTCGCCATCGCGTGGGCCGTTGTCCGGAGTCGCTGGGCCCGCCGGCTGGTGAAGTCGCAGCCGACGTTGCTCTTACGCGACGGCGAAATGCTGGTCGAGGCAATGACCCGCGAGCGGGTCGCGCCTGAGGAGGTGCGTCAGGCGGTACGGGCGCGGGGCATCGGGGGACTGGAGAAGGTGACGGCCGTGATTCTGGAGACGGACGGGTCCTTCAGCGTCGTGCCCGCTTCCGGGATGGGGTCCGGAACTGCCCTTGACGACGTCGCGAGCCGGCAATAGCGGCGACGCCGTTTTCACCGTGCCGGCTGGGTGGTTGCGATGCCGGGGCATGCCGAGTCCACATTCATGGCGGCCTCAGGCACGCCTGCCGGACACGCGATCACGGTCGGTCCGGCCGGGGTGCTGCGGCGCGGGAACCGACCACTGGCCCTGTAGCGCGTCGTGGACCGCGGCGACGCCTTTCTCCAGCCGGACCTGGTCAGCTGGACGGAAGCGCTGCTCACGGGCGGTGGCCTGTAGCGCATCCAGCTCTTCGCGGACAGCGGCCCGCTCGCGCGGGACCGTCGTCGACCAGGCTACCTCTTGTAGGAGGGCGAGCAGCCGAGCCAGTACGTCGGGGTCTTGCGCTCCGTAGTGCGACGGCTGAGCGATCACCAGGCCGAGCAGCGCGACAAGATCGGGCTGGTCGAGCACGAGTCGTGCCCGGCCGCTTTCGTCGCATCGGACGCGAGGACCGGTTGACCGATCGGCGAGCTGGCACAACAGGGCGGAGGCGTGGCTGAGTGCATGTACGGCGGTGGTGGGATCGTTGATGCCGGGTGACAGTGCACGCACGGCGATGTCGACGATCTGCCGTAGCCCGAAGGCGACGTCGCTACCGCCGTTGCGTTCAAAGCCCACCCGTACCGCATGGGACGCCCGCCGGCGCAGCGACGTGTATGCGTCCTCATCGAAGCATGACCGTGACAGTGGCCAGGCGATCGCCACCGGAGTGTCGGCGATGACGGAGTCGCCGGGCTGCCGAAAGACATGGATCATGCCGTCGACCTCTGTAGCGGCCGCCATCAACTGAGTTTCATCAATGAAGATCAGGAACCCCGAGGTGTCGGCGTGAAGCAGGACTGTCTCGCGTCCGTCGGGGCCGACCGCGACAGGCGGGAGCTCCGGTTGGCGGCGTTCGGGGAACACGGCCTCAATCGCGTCCGTGGCGCGGCGGTGCACATCGCGGAGCATGGACTCGATGCGGATTTTGCGGGACAGGTGTGCCAGGAACAGCACCAGGGTGATGACGCTGGCTAGCGCCAACACGTAGGCGAGCGTGACGGATACCCGGGGCACGAATGCTGACCGGCCGTTGAAGTCCGTCCGGATGGTCTGCATCACCGTCATAGCGAAGGTGAATGTGCCGAGCAGCACCGCGAGGGTCACGTGGACGACTCGGTCCTGAGTGAAGGTACGCAGGACCCGGGGCGAGTACTGGCTGCTTGCCAGCTGCAACGTGATCACAGTGAGAGAGAACGTCAGCGATGTGACGGTGACCAGCGAACCGGCCACAGCGGCGAGGACGCCGCGCGCCGTGTCCGGACCGGCCCGGAACAGGTAACGGTCGACGCCATCGGGCAACCAGGCCACGAGTCGGCTGTCGAACGAGGGCAGCATGACTCCCAACGCCACGGCGACCATCAGGGCGAACGCGGGCGCCGGCCACACCTGGCTCAGTACCTGATCACGGACATTGCGCCAACGCCCGCCGCGCGATCTCATCTCACGCTCGCCTCCCAGTCCGGGCATGCCCCTCTGCGCGTCGACCGCATGCGCCCTGCCTACCCAGTGGTCGTACGGATAAGCGTCGGTTCAGTAGGCGGCCAGACTGTCGGACGGCGGCAGGGGCACGCCGTCTTGTCCCGGTGTGGGCGTTCGTGGCTTTGTTCGGCTTTGTCCTACGTCAACGTTGCCTGGCGCGTGCACTTCTCTAAATGATCAAGGAAACCGGACTATGCGGTTGCAACACGGCTGCGGGGTTGCCGCCGAAAAAATCTCCTCGCACGAGGGTTGACCTTGTTTCCGGTGGGCAGTGGCCCTGTGCGCCAAAAGTCGCACTAATACAACCGTTGCAACTCAGCAAGCATCGCGCTTGGTGCGAGTGAACGTATAAACCGTGCTCCAGGAGGAACGCCATGACGGCCACAACAGCGGACGTACTAGGCGTAACGCTGACGTCCCCCCAGCGAGGTATGCCGTGTTCCTGTGGCTCCGAGGCGTGCCGGCAGGATCTGGTAGATCTCGCCGGTGACCCACGGGACGGTACGCGACCGGGTTCTCCATGGCGCGAACTGCGTAACCGGGTCGTCGAACGCCATCTGACGCTGGCCGTCCAGGTTGCCCGTCGCTTCCGTCGTCCGAGCGTGCCGGATGAAGACCTGGATCAGGTGGCGTACCTCGCCCTGGTGGGCGCGGTAGACCGGTTCGATCCGGATCGCGGATTGCCCCTTTCGGCGTTCGCGGTGCCCACCATGACTGGCGCCATTAAGCGCTACTTCCGCGACAACCGGTGGATGTTGCGGACGCCGCGGCGTCTGAAGGAGCTGCACCTGCAGTTGTGCCAGGCATATGAGGAGCTGACGCAACGCTACGTCCGATCGCCCACCACGGCGGAACTCGCCCGGCACGTCGGCTGCGCCGAGGACGAGGTGATCGACACATTGCGCGCGACGGACAGCCAATCGCCGCTGTCGCTCGACGGTAAGGCAGGTGAAGGTCGGGATGCCCCGGTGCTGAGCGATTTGGTCGGAGAGACGGATCGCGGCTTCGATCATGTCGAAGATGTCGAGGTACTTGGCCCCGCTCTCGCAAAGCTGCCGGAACGCCAGCAGCGTGTGGTCATGCTGCGCTTCTACGGAGGCCTGACCCAAACCGAGATCGGGGACCGGGTCGGTTGCTCTCAGATGCAGGTCTCGCGGTTGCTCAAAGCGGCGCTTGAGAAGCTCCGTGCATTGCTCAATGTCGAGGACAGCGGTGCCTCGTCCGACACCGAGCCTGAAAGCGCGGAACCCACCAGTCCAGATGTCGTTCCGCCGGGCCCGGACCCGAAGCGGACGGCTGACCGTCCGCTGCCCGCCTCACCCGGTTCCTGGCGCCGCACAGCGTGCCGCACCCGGCGTCGGATTCCGCTGCGCCATTCGAACGGGCGGCTGGCCCATGCACGATCAGCGAACGCATCCATCCCAACGCGCTGTCGTGCCGTGCACTGTCGTGGCGCGTTGTCCGTGACCGTCGCACGCCCACTGGGCGGCTTGGGCGCCGGGCGAGGGCCTCCGGCAGGGCCTGTTGCGCGTGGCGTTGGGTTCACCACGGTGGTCGGGCCGGACGCGCGGTACCACTTCGGTGCTTCATGCCTCGACCTCCAGCGGATCAGGTTTATTCGACCGTTGCCACTGCCGTGACCACTCGGCTTCAGTCAGCTCTCCGGCCGAGCTCAGGAGGGCGCGTAAGGCGCCGGATACAGCCATTCGATCTTCCTCCGGGATCGCGCTGGCGACGGCGGCGATGCTGGCGCGCCGGCTGCGCATCACCTCTCCCACGACGGCGCGGCCGTGCTCCGTCAACGCGATCCACGTCGCCCGACGGTCGTCTCCGCGGCGGTACCGGCGCACCAGGTCCTTGCGACGCAGCCGGTCGCACATGCGTGTCATGGTCGACAGGCCCAGCGTGAGTTCGGTAGCCAGGTCGGACGTCCGCTGAGCTCCTTTCCCCGCGAGAATGATCAACACCCGGTACTGGGCCAGCGTCACGTCGGCGTCGATGCCGGCCAGCGAACGGGCAGACAGGCCGACCAGCAGGCGGCTTGTGGCGAGCAGATCATCGACGAGTGCGGCGGTGGTGCGGTCAGCGGCGTTCATCAGGTCCTTACGGGTTCGTCGTAGCATCTGCGCCGCCACGCTCCCATGGAAGTGGGACGGTGTGCCGCCACGCCTCAAGAAGCGGTGCGAGTCCTCGCCGCCTCGCGTACACCGGTCGCGGTCGCGGCCGCGAGCTGTTCCGTTGTGGCGGTTAGATCCCCGCCCACATCGCGCATGACCTGTTGGCCGCCGTCCGCCATGGCCCTGAGCCTCATCCAGCCCTGCCAGGCCAGTACGGCACCGGCGGCGAGATAACCTGTGGTAACGGACGCTGCCGCGAGGCGTCGGGGGAGGACCGCGTCGGCCGTGCGCAGGATGGTCGTGGCGGCGCTGCCGAGAGCGAGAATTCCGCAGACGCCTGCCGCACCGAGCAGCAGCGCGCCCGTGCCGCCCCGCCGCAGTATGCCGCCGACGTCCGCGCGCACTTTCGCCACCTCGTCGTGGACCACCGCGGCCATGTCCTGAGCCAAGCGCTCCACGGGCGGTTCGGTGGGCGTCGAGGGCCGCCGAGACATAGTGTCCATGATCGCCTCCATGATGTCCTTGTTCCCAGGGCGTGGGGAAGCGCTACCCCGAGCGTGCGCGCCCAAACTGCGACTACAACGGACTCCCGGCGGTGCTGAAGGCCTGGCGGCGACTGTTCCATGGCTCACCGCGTTTGTCTGTAGTCCGGCGGGGAAGTTCCGCCTCATGGCCGCGCCGGAATAGCTCGTGAGGCGCGGCGGTGCGGCCGGGATGCACGAACTAACGAGAACGCTGGGCACATGACACAGACTGTCGATGCCGTCGTCGTGGGTGCGGGCCACAACGGGCTCGTCGCGGCCAACATGCTCGCTGACGCCGACTGGGATGTCGTGGTGTTGGAGGCGACGGGGGCGGCTGGCGGCGCGGTGCGCTCCGCAGAGATCAGTCCTGGGTACCGTGCGGATCTGTGCAGCGCCTTCTACCCGTTGGCCGCCGCGTCACCCGCGCTCGCGGCGCTGGATCTGAGCGGGTACGGCCTTGCGTGGACGCACGCTCCCCATGTGTTGGCCCATCTGTTGCCCGACGGACGAGCTGTCGTGCTGGACCGCGACCCCACCCGCACCGCGGATTCAGTTGAAATGTTCGCGTCCGGCGACGGGGCGCGTTGGCGTGGGCTCTACGCCCGCTGGCTGCGGGTCGCCGAACCGCTCCTGGACTCGCTTCTGCGGCCGTTCCCGCCGCTGCGACCCGCGCTTCGGCTCGTTCGCGCCCAGCCCGCCGCCGAGCTGATCCGTCTCATTCATACGTTCCTCATGCCCGCCGGTCGACTTGCCGATCAGGTCTTCGCCGGTGAAGGGGCGAAACTCCTTTTGTCCGGCCTCGCGTTGCACAGCGACCTGGGGCCCCAGGAGACGGGCAGTGGCGCCTACGGCTGGATCATGGCAATGCTGGGTCAGCAGTTCGGGTTTCCCGTGCCCGTCGGCGGCGCCGGTGAAATCACGAACTCGCTCGTCGCCCGGTTCGCCGCGGCCGGCGGTCAGCTGCGTTGCGGTGCCCCCGTGGCGGAGATCGTCGTCGCCGGCGGCCGGGCCCTCGGCACGCGATGCGCGGACGGGACGCTGATCCGGGCCCGGCGTGCGGTGCTCTGCGACGTGTCGGCCCCGATGCTCTACGGTCACCTCGTTGCCGGCCAGCATCTTCCCCGACAGCTCCTCGCGGACCTCGACGGCTTCGTATGGGATCACAGCACGATCAAGATCGACTGGGCGCTGCGTGGCCGCGTTCCCTGGACAACCCCTGAAGTCGGCGGGGCCGGGACGGTGCACCTTGGTGTCGATTTCGCCGGGCTGTGCCGGTACGCCGGCGCGCTCTCGGCCGGGGATCCACCATCCGACCCCTTCGTGCTTGCGGGGCAGATGACCACGGCGGACCCCACCCGCTCGCCGGTCGGCACCGAAACGCTGTGGGCGTACACCCACCTGCCCCGGCGGCGGTTCTGGTCTGCGGACGCCATCGACGAGCATGTGCGTCGGGTGGAGGCCATCTTCGAGCGACACGCTCCCGGGTTCGGCGGTCTTGTCGTCGGCCGGCGGGTGGCAGGGCCCGACGCGCTGGAGGTCGAGAACCCGAACCTGGATCACGGGGCGATCGCAGGCGGCACTGCCGCGCCGCACCAACAACTCATCTTCCGTCCGCTTCCCGGCCTCGGCCGCGCCGACACCCCGATCGACCGGCTGTATCTGGCAAGCGCGAGCGCGCACCCGGGTGGTGGGGTTCACGGGGCGCCGGGCGCCAATGCGGCGCGCGCCGCGCTAGCCCGGTCGCGACCGTTCGCCGGGGACGTGTACCGCGCCGTCGTTCAGGCCGGCTTCCGGCGCGTGGAGGGAAAGTGACCTGGTGGGCGGTCGTTTCGTCACCGGGACAGTGGGTACGCGGTGCCGTTGGTTGACCGAGTTCGCGGGAGGACGAGATGACAGCACGGTTGTTGACCGCCAATCGCGTCGGCGACTCGATGACGAGGGCCGCCGGGAGTGTGGCCGGCGCGGTGGTCGATCCGAAGACCGGTTGGAAACGCCTGCGCGGGAGCGTCCCAGGCTCCAGGCTCCTCGTTCTGGGAGCCGCCCTCGCGGCGGCCTTCCTGGCGGGGCGAGCCAGCGTCCGACGCTAGGTCCTGAACCGGTCGGCCGGGCGGAAAGGCGTGACGCATGCCAGCTGACCAATTGAGCATTCTGGACGGCAGCACCTTCCTCGTCAGTGACCCGGACGGTGAGGTGCATCGGGACACGGACGGTCCGCAAGGGCTGTTCTATCGCGACGTGCGGCATCTGTCGCGTTGGCAGCTGCGGCTCAATGGTCGGCAGCTGAACCGTCTCAGCAGCGCCACAACCGAATACGACACTGCCGTGTTCTACCTCGCTGAGGCGACGGGCTCGGTCTACCGGAGCCCACCGGTGACGGTCGTGCGACACAGGCGCATCGGCGGTGGCCTGCACGAGCGTTTGACGGTGAGCAACCACCGGGGAAGTTCCGTCTCGCTGCATCTAATGATCATGTTTGCCGCCGACTTCGCCGATCTCTTCGAGGTCCGGGACGGCAACCCCAGCTCCCGGCGCCCACACATCTCGATCGGCGAGGGGTGCGTCACGCTGGAGTACCGGCGGGAAGACTTCATGCGCCGCACGGTGATCCGGGCCGACGGCGCAGCGGTGACCGAGCAGAGCCTGCTGTACCAGGTCGACCTCGAAGCGGGCGAGACGTGGCACACCGACATCACCGTGGAGCTCGTCGCCGACGGCCGTCGCCTGGCGCTCAAGGACAGCCGCCAGCCCAATATGAACTGCAGCGTCCAGGAGTGGCTGGAAAGCGCTCCCCGGCTGGAGACCGACTGGGCCGACCTGAACCATGCCTACCGTCGCAGCCTGCTCGATCTCGCCGCACTGCGGTTCTATCCCGACGTCGAGCCGCATCATTCGGTGCCGGCCGGTGGACTGCCCTGGTACATGGCTCTGTTCGGAAGGGACAGTCTCATTACGAGCTACCAGGCGTTGCCGTTCGTGCCCGAACTGGCCCACACCACCTTGCGGGCGCTGGCTGAACGGCAGGCCCACGACACTGACGACTTCCGGGACGCCGAGCCGGGCAAGATCATGCACGAGTTGCGCCACGGCGAACTCACCCGATTCCACCAGCGACCGCAGTCGCCCTACTACGGGTCCGCCGACGCCACGCCACTGTTCCTCGTCGTACTCGACGAGGACGAACGATGGACGGGCGACGCGTCGCTCGTGCGGGAGATGGAGGGCACCGCACGCGCGGCGCTGCGCTGGATGGAGGTCTACGGCGACCGCGACGGTGACGGCTTCATCGAGTACGCCACCCGCAATCACGACAGCGGCATGGTCAACCACTGCTGGAAGGACTCGGACAACTCGATCGTCTATCCGGACGGCCGGCCCGCCCCGCTGCCCCGTGCGGTCTGTGAGATCCAGGGGTACGCCTACGACGCGCGACTGCGGCTGGCCCGCCTGGCCCGGGAGTTCTGGCATGACGACGCCCTCGCCGATCGTGCCGAGGCCGACGCCGCCCGGCTGCGTGAACGGTTCAATGATGTGTTCTGGCTCCCGGATGACGCGTGCTACGCGCTGGCGCTCGACGGACAGGGGTGCGCCGTGCCCACGGTCGCGTCGAACATGGGGCAGTTGCTGTGGAGCGGCGTGGTGCCGCCCGACCGGGTGGACCGGCTCGTCGGTCATCTCTTCAGCACCCGGATGTTCTCCGGCTGGGGAATCCGGACGATGGCTGCCGGGCAGCCGGCGTACAGTCCGGTGGAGTACCACAACGGTGCGGTGTGGCCGCACGACAACGCGCTCATCGCGGCCGGTCTGGCCCGGTACGGGCGCCACGACGAGGCGGCGCGCATCGCGCGGGCGCTGGTCACGGCGAGCCGCACCTTCGACTACCGGCTCCCGGAGGCGCTCACCGGCGCGGACCGGGCTCTCACGGACGTTCCGGTCCGCTATCCCACGGCGGCCTCCCCGCAGGCCTGGTCTGCGAGCGCCCCGCTACTGATCATCCGCACCCTGTTGGGGTTGGTCCCTGACACGGACGGCCTCCGCACGAACGTGCACCTCCCAGGGGAGGTCGAACACATTGATCTGTTCGGAGTGCCGGGGCGGTGGGGCCGGATGGACGTGAAAACCTCCTGAGCCGCCATGGCCGCCGTACCAGGCGTTAGGTCACCGAACCGGTGGGTAGGCGGGCGCCGGACGCACTCGTTCCTGGAGGTGAGCACGATGACTGACACAGCCCGATTCACGATGGGTGACCATCCCGATCTTCTGGAGATGCGCGAGAGGTACGAACGGGCCTCCGCAAGCGGACCGGCCGTTATCGCCGACGGGTTCATGCTGCTCGCCGGCCTGTGGCTGGCCATATCACCGTGGGTTTTGCACTTTTCCGCGACGGCGCCCAGCATCGCCCTGAACAACCTGGTGCTCGGCATCGCCGTGGCGGTGGTGGCTATGAGCCTGACTCTCATGCCACAGCGCATGGTCCGTCTGAGCTGGGCGACCGCGGTGATCGGCGCGTGGGTGGTCGCTTCCCCGTGGATCATCCAGCAGTCCAGCGTGACGGCCGGTATCTGGATCAACAACGTGGTGACCGGGGCTGTCACGGCCGTGCTCGGCATCGCGGCTGGCGCGATCCTCATGGGCGGTTCCCGAGCTGCGGGGGACCGGTCCGGCTACTGATCCGTTCGCGCTCCTGCCCGGCGTGTCGGGCGGTTGCCGCCGCTACGACGCGCCGGGTGAGGGCTCCACCGGGGGATGGGCACAACCCGTCGACACAGATGAGGGGCGAGACATGGAAGAGATCGTGGGCGAAGCTGTCGCCCGGCGATTGGTGGAATGGGGCGTCGACACCGTATTCGGGCTGCCGGGTGACGGCATCAACGGCCTGATGGAGGGGTTTCGGCGCCAGGCGGACAAGGTGCGCTTCGTGCTCGTACACCACGAAGAGGCCGCGGCCTTCATGGCCACCGGTTACGCGAAGGCCACCGGCCGGCTGGGTGTCTGCGTGGCCACGTCGGGCCCTGGCGCGATCCACCTGCTCAACGGGCTCTACGACGCCAAGCTTGATCACGCGCCGGTCCTCGCGCTGACGGGCATGCAGGAAACGTCGGTTCTGGGCTCGCACTACCAGCAGGAGGTGCATCTGGACCGGCTCTACGAGGACGTCGCCGGCTACAACCTCATGGTCACCAATCCCCAGCAGGTCCCCGGCGTCGTGGACCTGGCGGTGCGTAACGCGCTGGCCAAACACACCGTGGCCCACCTGACGTTCCCGACCGACGTACAGGTGGCGCCGGTGAGCGAGGACCCGTACCGGCACATCGGCCCCGGCGGCCCGCCGCACAGCACGGCGGCCTACGTCGAGCGGCCCATGCCGGCCAGCGAGGCGGAACTCGACCGTGCGGCCGAGGTGCTCAACGCGGGGAAGAAGGTCGCGATGCTGGTCGGCATCGGGGCCCGCGACGCCCGGCAGGAGGTGCTCGCGGTAGCGGACGCGCTGGGGGCGCCCATCGTGAAGTCGCTGTCCGGCAAGTGCGTGGTACCCGACGACCACCCGCTCACCACCGGCGGTCTCGGGCTGCTGGGGACCAGGCCCAGCGAGGAACTGATGGAGGAGTGCGACACGATCTTCATGGTGGGCACGTGCTTCCCGTACTCCAAGCACCTGCCCAGCCCTGGCCAGGCGCGGACGGTGCAGGTCGATCGCGACCCGACCCTCATCGGGATCCGGCTGCCGGCGGACGCGCCGGTCACCGCCGACGCCAAGCTGGCGCTGGGCGCGCTGCTGCCGAAGTTGACCCGGGTGACGGACCGGTCGTTCCTCGAGAAGCACCAGCGCGGCATGCAGCAGTGGCGAAGCAACATGAGCGCCCTGCAGGACGCGAGCCGCGATCCGATCGCCCCGCAGTACCTGATGGGCTGTGTCGACCGGTTGGCCGCCGACGATGCGATCCTCACCTGCGACTCCGGGACCATCGCCACCTGGGCGGCACGACACTGGACGATCCGGGGCGGTCGCGAGTTCTACCTCTCCGGGAACCTCGCCACAATGGCGCCCGGCCTGCCGTACGCGATGGCCATGCAGCACGCCTACCCCGGTCGGCAAGTGATCGCCTTTGTCGGCGATGGGGGCTTCGCCATGTTGATGGCTGAGTTCCTCACGGCGGTGCGGCACGAGCTGCCGGTCAAGGTGATCATCAACAACAACAACGCGTACGGCCAGATCCTGTGGGAACAGATCGTCCTCGGTTACCCGGAGTACGCGGTGCGTCATGCCGAACCCGAGGCCGACTTCTCTTCGTGGGCCCGCGGCTGCGGTGCCCACACCGCCAAGATCACCAAGCCGGGCGAACTGGAACCGGCTATCCGCGCGGCACTCGCGCACCCCGGGCCCGCGCTGGTGGACGTCGACGTCAATCCCAACGAGCCGCCGATGCCGGGCAAGGTGACCTACGACCAGGCCAAGCACTTCACCGAGGCGTTCCTGCGCGGTCAGCCGCACAAGGTGGCCACCATGACGACGGTCGCCCGCGACAAGATCAGCGAGTTGTTCTCATGACCGCCGTGCGGCTCCCCGATCCGGTGGTCCAGGTCCGTCCGGTGTACCCGGACGTCGACCTGTCGCGGCTGGAGCGTGACCTCGCCGCCGAGGTGGACGGCGAGGTCCGGTTCGACGCCGGCTCGCGCGGCGCGTACTCGACGGACGCCTCCAACTACCGGCAGGTACCCATCGGCGTCGTCGTGCCCCGCACCGTGGACGCCGCGGTGGCCGCGGTGGCGGTGTGCAACCGGCACGGCGCCCCGGTCACGTCGCGCGGCGGTGGGACCAGCCTGGCCGGCGAATGCACCAACGTGGCGGTCATCATCGACTGGTCGAAGTACTGTCACCGGCTGCTGGACGTGGACGTCGGAGCCCGCACCTGTGTGGTGGAGCCCGGCATTGTCCTGGACACGCTCAACGGGAAACTGCACGCCTTGGGGCTGGAGTACGGCCCGCGGCCGGCCACGCACAACCACTGCACACTCGGCGGCATGATCGGCAACAACTCCTGCGGATCGACCGCCCAGCGCACCGGCAAAGTGGTCGATAACATCGTCGAGCTGGAGATCCTGCTCTACGACGGAACCCGGATGTGGGTGGGCGAGACCACCGACGAGCAGTACCAGGAGATCGTGGCCGGCGGCGGCGGCCGCCGCGCAGAGGTGTACCGGCAGTTGCGGGCCCTGCGTGACCAGCACCTGGCCCAGTTGCGCACCCGGTACCCGCACATCCCGCGCCGGGTCTCGGGGTACAACCTGGACAGCCTGCTCCCGGAGAAGAACTTCCACGTCGCGCAGGCGCTGGTCGGCAGCGAGGGCACGTGTGTGACGGTGCTGCGGGCCCGGCTGCGACTCGTGCCCACCGTGCCCGCCAAGTCCCTGGCGATGCTCGCGTACCCGGACATCGCTACCGCGGCCGACGACGTACCCAGGATCCTGCCGCACCAGCCGATCGCGTTGGAGGGCTTGGACCACCGTCTCATCGAGTTCGAACGGCGCAAGCACCTCAACCCGGACGCGCTACGGCTGATTCCCGGGCAGGGCGGGTTCCTGCTGGTGCAGATGGGCGGCGACACCGCTGCGGAGGCGGACGCCGCGGTCGACCGGATGCTGAAGGACCTGGACCGCAAACGCGGCGACCCGGACGTGGTCTTCTTCGACGACCCGCACCACGAGGAACAGATGTGGCACATCCGCGAGTCCGGCCTCGGGGCCACCGCCCGCGTGCCGGGACTGGCGGACACCTGGCCGGGCTGGGAGGACTCGGCGGTCGGCCCGGACGACCTCGGCAACTACCTGCGCGACCTGCGGGGTCTCTACGAGAAGTACGGCTACGGTCAGGCGTCGCTGTACGGGCACTTCGGCCAGGGTTGCGTGCACACCCGCATCCCGTTCGATCTCATGACGGCCGACGGCGTGGCGACGTTCCGGTCGTTCATGGAAGAGGCGTCCGACCTCGTGGTGAGTTACGGCGGATCGCTGTCGGGCGAGCACGGCGACGGGCAGGCCCGCGGCGAGTTGCTGCCGAAGATGTTCGGCGACGACCTGGTCTACGCGTTCGGCCAGTTCAAGGCGATCTTCGATCCGGACAACCGGATGAACCCGGGCAAGGTCAGCGCCCCCAACCCGCTCGATGAGCAGTTGCGTCTCGGGGCCGACTACAACCACGGCGACGTGGCGACCCGTTTCAGCTACCCGCACGACGAGGGCAGCTTCGGGCGGGCGGTGCTGCGCTGCGTCGGGGTGGGCCGTTGCCGGCGCGAGTCGGGCGGGGTGATGTGCCCGTCGTACATGGCGACCAGGGAGGAGGAGCACTCGACGCGGGGCCGCGCCCGGTTGCTGTTCGAGATGCTCGACGGCACCGCCCGCGGCGGCGCGATCGCCGACGGGTGGCGCTCAACGGCGGTGCGCGACGCCCTCGACCTGTGCCTGGCCTGCAAGGGATGCAAGGCCGACTGCCCCGTCAACGTGGACATGGCGACGTACAAGGCCGAGTTCCTGTCGCACCACTACGAGGGACGGTTGCGGCCCCGTGCCCACTACTCGATGGGCTGGTTGCCGCTGGCTGCCGTTGCCGCGAGCGGGACCGCGCCCCGGCTGGTGAACGCGCTCACCCAGGCCCCGGGCCTCGCGTGGTTGGCGAAGAAGGCCGCCGGCGTGGACGCGCGCCGCGACGTGCCGTTGTTCGCGCCGCAGAGCTTCCAGCGGTGGTTCGCCCACCGCACGGCCGAGGGCACGGGGCAACGCGGCGACGTCGTGTTGTGGCCCGACACGTTCACCAACCGGTTCGATCCTGCCATCGCGCGCGCGGCCGTCGAGGTCGTCGAGGCGGCCGGCTGGCGCGTCCGGGTGCCCAGCGAGCCGGTGTGCTGCGGGCTGACCTGGATTTCCACCGGGCAGCTCGACACCGCCAAGCGGGTCATCCGGCGCACTGTCGACATCCTGCGGCCGCACCTGCGGGCCGGCACGCTGGTGCTCGGGCTGGAGCCGAGCTGCACGGCGGTGTTCCGCAGCGACGCCGAGGAGCTGTTCCCGGACGACGCGGACGTGCGGCGCCTGCGCGAGCAGACGGTGACGCTGGCCGAGCTGCTCACCGAGCATTCTCCCGGCTGGCAACCCCCGCGGGTCACCCGGACCGCGCACGTGCAGACCCACTGCCATCACCATGCGATCATGAAGTACACCGCGGACACCACGCTGCTCTCGGCGGCAGGCGTGAGCACCGACGTGCTCGACTCCGGATGCTGCGGCCTGGCCGGCAACTTCGGTTTCGAGCAGGGCCACTACGACGTGTCCACCGTGTGCGCCGAGCGGGTGCTGCTGCCCGCCGTCCGCGCGGCCAAACCGGCCGACGTCATCCTCGCGGACGGGTTCAGCTGCCGCACCCAGATCCACCAGGGAAACGCCGCGGGGCGGCGCGCGATGCACCTCGCCGAGTTGCTGCGCGCCGGACTTCGCGGGGACGACGGCGGCGAGTACCCCGAGAACAAGTGGGCCGAGCGGCCCCGCCCGCCATCGCGGACCGTGCACTTCTTGACGGCGGGCGTGGTCGCTGGCGCCCTGGTCGCAGCCGCGGGTCTGGGGCTGCGTCGATGCCTGCGCTGAAGGCCAGCGCGTACACGGTCCCGACGGACGCGCCGGAGGGCGACGGGACGATGGCGTGGACGAGCACGACCCTGGTCCTCGTCACGGCGAGCGCCGACGACTGCACGGGGATCGGATGGACGTACGGCCCAGCGGCGATCGCGCAGGTCGTGAACGGTCCGCTGGCCGACGTGGCCGCGGACATCGACGCCGACGACGTGCCGGGCGCCTGGGTGGCCATGCAGCGCCGGTTGCGCAACGCCGGCCGGCCCGGCATGGCGGGCATGGCCCTGTCCGCGGCCGACAACGCGCTGTGGGACCTCAAGGCGCACCGTCACGGGATGCCCCTTTCCGGGCTGCTGGGCACCGTCCGCTCGGCGGTGCCCGTCTACGGCAGCGGCGGGTTCACCACGTACGACGCGCAACGCCAGCATGCGCAGCTCGCTGGCTGGGTGCTCGACCAGGGCATCCCCCGGGTGAAAATCAAAATCGCGCAATCCTGGGGTACGGAGGAAGCACGTGACCTGGCCCGCATGACGGCCGCGCGGGCCACGATCGGCGACGCGGAACTCTACGTGGACGCCAACGGCGGCTACCGGCGCAAACAGGCGATCCGCGTCATGCGTACGGCGACCGACCTGGACATTCGGTGGTTCGAGGAGCCCGTCAGCTCCGACGACCTGCACGGGCTCGACGAGGTGCGCCACGCCGTCGCTCCGGACGTCGCGGCCGGCGAGTACGGGTACGACCTGGTCTACTTCGAGCGCATGGCCCCGCACGTGGACTGCCTGCAGATCGACGTGACGCGCTGCGGCGGCATCACGGAGTTCGCCCGCGCCGCCGCGGTCGCCGCCGCTCACGGGCTGGACGTCTCCGGGCACTGCGCTCCGAACCAGCACCTGGCCATCGCGGCGGCGACGCCGAACCTGCGCCACCTCGAATGGTTCCACGACCACGTACGCATCGAGCGGATGCTGTTTGACGGGGCCGTCAGCGCCGACAACGGTGTTGCGGCCGTCAACGGTGACCGCCCGGGGAACGGCCTCAGCTTCCGCGACGCCGACGCCGAGCGGTGGCGGGTCGGGTAGCGTCGGCGTTACATGGCCTCCTTGATGCCCTTGCGGATGAGCCACGCGTTCACCGGGTACGCCGTGACAAAGCCGAGCATCATACCGACCTGCATGAGGAACCAGTACGCCGCGCTGTCGGGGTGCAGACCAGGCGCCGGGAAGAACACAAAAGCCATGAGGGCCATCCACCCGAACAGTCCGACCTCGAACGCGGTCAGGGACAGGACGTCCGCCTTCGCGGCCTGCCACAGTCCCTTGCCCAGGGACAGGCCACGCATCGGGGCGATGGCGAAGTACTGGAACGCGATGCCGAGCAGCAGGGCGAGCGCGTAGTCGCCGACATACTCGGCCCAGATCGCCCGGCCGGCTATGGCGACACCGAGCATGAAGATCGCCGACTCGGCGATGATGTCGCCGAGCGTGCAGCCGGCGCCGCAGTGCATGACGCCGATCCCGGTCGTCGCCCAGTCGGGCGTGTCCGGCGGGTCACCGTGCTCGGCCCGCCACCGGCCGCTGCGCGGACGCCCGAACCGGTAGTAGGCCCACAGTGCGAGCGGGCCAAGATAGACAGCGTTCACCGGCCAGACCCACCCCATGATCGGCATCCGCTGCCGGTACCCGAGCCCACGAATGTCGATGATCACCGCGAGGGCGCACACGAGGCCGGTGGCGAGCGCCGCCCACGCGACAACGGTCAACCATTGCGGCGCCATATCGTGCCTCCTGACCCGTGCGGCAGGTCCAACGACATGGTGCTACCCGCCGGGTCGCGGTCCATGCACTCGACAGGCCGAGGCGGCCGACCTGTCCGGTGGCGTCGTCAGCACTTCGTGTCCCACCACGTCGTGAAGGACGTCAGTGGCGATCGGCTCGCCCCGCCGTATCACGCTGATCGTCCCGGTGCGCTCAACGATCACCGCGGTCACCTCGTGGTAGCTGCCGACGCCCGACGCGCGCAGCTTGAGGCGCAGGTCACCCTCCCGCATCCCGGCACGATGCAGTCCATCGTGGAGGACCTTCCCGCGCGCCAGAACCAGTATCGGCCGGTTGGCGACCAGACGTTCCAGAGGCGACCTTCGGCCCAGTGCCCGGACGAGCGTCTGCGTGACGAACAGCGTGGTGACGCCGATCATCCCGGCGAGCAGCGACGGCGTGTAGCCCAGAATGGCGCGACCCGCGACCGGGCCTATCGCGACGATCGCCGCCAGATCGACGCTCGACATGGCGGCCAACGAACGCTGGCCGAATACGCGGATGAGCAGGAGCAGGGCCACGTAGACGCTGACCGCCGATATCACGATCCCGACCGCGTCGCTCCAGCTCAAGCCCAGTGGCACCGTCCACCCCCTTCTTTTCGGCAGGTCCTACTGCCCACCGTGGCCCGCGAGCGGGTCCGCGTCGATCCCGCGGCGCGTCCGGTGCTCCGGGAAAATGTGTCGCCCGTGGTGGACATGATGCCGCCGATTACCCTGGGGCCGCCATGGCGGCACCAGCCGACGCGGGCGCGGACAGGCGCCGTACCGCGTTGATGAGCCCGACGTGGCTGAATGCCTGCGGCGTATTGCCCAGCTGCCGGCCCGTCGTCGGCGAGTACTCCTCGCTGAGCAGGCCCAGGTCGTTCGCCGTGCCGAGCGAGCGGTCGAACACGGCACGCGCCTGCTGCGGGCGCCCGATGCCGTGCAGCGCCTCGGCGAGCCAGAAACCGCACGCGACGAAGGCGCCTTCCGCGCCAGCCAGACCGTCGACCCCGCCGTCGGCATCCGGGTGGTAGCGCCACAGCAGCCCGTCCTGCGACAGCTCGCGCTGTACGGCGTCCACCGTCCCCACCACGCGGGGATCCGACCAGGGGAGGAACCCGACGCGGGGGATCAGCAGCAGCGCGGCGTCAAGGCCGGCAGAGCCGTAGAACTGCGTGAACGTGTTGCGCTCGGCGTCGTAGCCGCGCGCACACACCTCGTTATGGATCTGCTCGCGGGCACGCGCCCACAGGTCCGTCGGCCCGTCCAGTCCGTACGCCTCGACCGCGTGGATCGCCCGGTCCAGGCCCGCCCACGCCATGACCTTGGAGTGCACGAACGGGCGACGCGGTCCGCGAACCTCCCACAGGCCGTTGTCCGGATCTTCCCAGTGACTTTCCAGATAGTCCAACAGGGCCCGCTGCAGGTCCCATGCGTCATCGGTAGTGCTCAGGCCCGCCTCGCGGGCCAGATGCAGCTCGTTGAGCACCTCGCCCCACACATCGAGCTGGAACTGGCCGGCCGCCGCATTCCCCAGGCGTACCGGGGTGGCCCCCTGGTAGCCCGGCAACCAGTCGGCGGTGTACTCCATCACGCGGCGGGTGCCGTCCAGGCCGTACATGATCTGGAGATCGGCGGGCTCACCCGCGGCGGCTCGGAGCAGCCACTCGCGCCAGGCCCGGGCCTCCGCGAGAAACCCGGTGCCCAGCAGCGCCTGCAGGACGAACGTGGCATCACGTAGCCAGCAGTACCGGTAGTCCCAGTTGCGCGATCCGCCCGGCTCCTCGGGCAGAGATGTCGTGGCCGCGGCCACAATCCCGCCGGTCGGCGCGTACGTCAGCGCCTTGAGGATGATCAGGGAGCGGCGCACAGGACCGGCCCACCCGCCGCGGTAGGTGAGATGGCCCAGCCAGTCACGCCAGAACCGTTCGGTGTCCGCGATGGCCCGACCGGCGTTCACGGGCGGCGGCGCCGGCTCGTGCGAGGGTCGGTACGTGAGCACGAACGGAACCCGGTCGCCGGCCGCCACGGCGAAGTCGGCGTATGTCGTCCGATCCTTCTCGAACAGCTCTACGGGAGTGCTCAGGTCGAGCGCGTCCGGCCCGGCGATCGCGGTGAGCCGCCCCTCGTGGAGGCGGACCCATGGCGAGATCCGACCGTAGTCGAAGCGCGGCCGCATCTGCATACGCATGGGCACCCGGCCGGACACGCCCTCCACGACCCGGACGACGTCCGGCGCCCGGCCGCGCGGCGGCATGGCGTCCACCACCCGGACGCATCCCTCCGGTGTGTCCCACTCCGACTCGAGGATGAGCGTGTCGTCGCGGTACCGGCGCCGGGAGGCAGAGCCCCCGCTTGCGGGCGACAACCGCCAGTACCCGTGCCGATCGTCGCCGAGCAGGGCGGCGAAGCACGCGGGGGAGTCGAAGCGCGGCATGCACAGCCAGTCCATCGAGCCGTCGCGGCCGATCAGGCACGCGGTCTGAAGATCACCGATGACGCCGTAGTCCTCGATCCGCCCCGCCATCGTTCCCCCCTGTCGGTCACCCAGCGGCCGGTCGGAAGCCACCGGAACTCCACCGGCCTACCCGTCGCGGTTCGCGCGAAACGAGTCCGTCGTTTCGCAGGAAAGCTAGGGCGTGTACGCGGTGTGGGATGGGGTAGTCGGCGCTCGTGAAGAACCGGACGGAGTCGGGCGGCGAGAGCACGAGAACCGTGGTGGTGGCGGTGATCGCCAACGCCAGTATCGCCACGGCCAAGATTATCGCCGCGCTGTTCACCGGGTCCGCGTCGATGTGGGCCGAGGCCGCCCACTCGGTGGCGGACAGCGGCAACGAACTGCTGTTGTTCGTCGGGTTGCGCCGCTCGAAGAAGCAGGCCGACGAGCGACACCCGTTCGGGTACGGCCAGGAACGGTTCTTCTGGGCGTTCCTCGCGGCGCTCGGCATTTTCCTCGTCGGGGGCGCCCTGTCGATCGGCGAAGGAATCCGGAGCTTGTTACTCCCCGAACCGTTGGACTCGTGGCTGGTCGGAGTCGGCGTCCTGCTGGTGGCCGCCGTATTCGAGGGGTATTCGTGGACCGTGGCCCGTAGGCAGCTCCGTGCGGGAGCCCGCGCGCG
This sequence comes from Luedemannella flava, assembly GCF_039528515.1. Taxonomy (NCBI): domain Bacteria; kingdom Bacillati; phylum Actinomycetota; class Actinomycetes; order Micromonosporales; family Micromonosporaceae; genus Luedemannella; species Luedemannella flava. Next base: position 14,248 of record NZ_BAAALT010000059.1, on the reverse strand, counting down.
CGAGCGTTCGATGTCCGAGCACCTGCGCCGGGCCTCGGACCCGAGTGCGACGACGGTGTTCCTGGAGGACAGCGCGGCGCTGATAGGTCTGGGGATCGCCCTGGTCGCGCTCCTGTTGCACGAGCTGACCGGGTGGGCACAGTGGGACGCCATCGGCAGCATGGGCATCGGGGTCCTGCTCATCGTCGTGGCGTATCTGCTCGCCCGGCGGTCGAAGGCCCTGCTGCTCGATGAGTCCGCGCCGGCCGACGTGCTGGATCCGATCCGTGCACTCGTGCTTCGTGCGGAGTGGGTGGACGACATCCCACGCCTGCAGGCGGTCTACGTCGGTCCCTCCCGGTTGCTGGTCAACGTCTGGGTGGTGCCCACCCCGGCCGCCAGCGAGGCGTCCGCGGGCGACCTCGTCGGGCGGGTGGGCGACCTCCGTTCGGCAGTCCTCGCCAGCCCGCATGTCGTACAGGTCTCGGTGACGGTGGACGGGTCCGGCAGGGCCTGGTCGGCAAGCGTCTGACCTTTCGACGCGCCGACACGCCACGCCCGGGATATGCGTCAAACGCGCCATTCTGATCTTTGTGTGCCGGACTGGGTGTTTAGCTGGCCAGGAACAGGGAAGAGCGCGGACCGCGGTGGAGGGAGGACGGATGCGCCGCTCGGTATCAACGCGTCTTCTGTGGGCTTCGGCCAGCGCCGGTGTGCTGGCGCTTGTCTTCTCGCTTACGGGCTGTAGTGGGGGTCAGCAGTCGACCCTGGACGCGGTCGGTCCGGGCGCCCGCCGCACGGAAGGGCTCTGGTGGCTGTTCTTCGGCATCTCCATGGGCATCTTCGTCGAGGTGATGGCGCTGCTCGGCTGGGCCCTCTGGCGCAGGCGGCGCTCGCGCGTGCGGATCAAGGACGGCGACGCGGTCGGCTTCATCAGCGCGCTGGGCGTCGTGGTTCCGTTGCTCATCCTGATCCTCGTCTACGGCGTGGGACTGCGCGACCTCAACGCCCTCGCCGCCCCGGACGACGAACCCACAGTCAATGTCGATGTGGTGGGGCACCGGTGGTGGTGGGAAATCCATTATCCCGACCGGCCGCAGGCCGTCACCGCCAACGAGATTCACATTCCCGTGGGGGAATCGGTACGGATCCGGCTCACGACCGCGGACGTGCAGCACAGCTTCTGGGTGCCGCAGCTGATGCCCAAGACGGACCTCATCGCGGGCAAGGTGAACTCCACCTGGCTGCGCGCGGACCGTCCCGGGCGCTACCGCGGACAGTGTGCGGAGTACTGCGGACAGCAGCACGCGTTCATGGCGCTGCTGGTCATTGCGGAGTCGCGGCCGCAGTTCGACAGTTGGCTCGCGGGCCTCGTGCCGCCCACCGATGAGCCGCTGACGGACGCCGAACAACGTGGCCGGGCTGTCTTCGCGCGCAGCGCCTGCGCGACGTGCCACACGGTGCGCGGGACGTCCGCCACGGCCACGGTCGGGCCCGACCTCACCAACGTGGGCGGCCGGTGGAGTCTCGGCGCGGGCGCCGCGCCCAACGACCCGGGCCACCTCGGCGGCTGGATTGTGAACTCGCAGACGATCAAGCCGGGCAACGCCATGCCACCTCAGCCGGTGGCGCCCGGTGACCTCCCCGACCTCATCGCCTACCTGCGGTCCCTCGGCTAGGCCGCACCGTAACCACACGCAGGGAGCCGCATGACCGTGAGCACCGCTGAGCAGCTTCGGACGGGAGTCGGCCCGCGCGACATCGCCCACCTGGAGCGCGAGTGGGGGGAGCGGCCGTCGCTGCACAGCTGGTTCGCCACGGTGGACCACAAGCGCATCGGCCGCCGGTACATGGTGACCGCAGGGATCTTCTTCATCATCGCCGGCACGGACGCGATGATCATGCGTACGCAGTTGGCCCGCCCGAACAGCACCCTGCTCTCGCCGGAGGAGTACAACCAGCTGTTCACCATGCACGGCACCGCGATGATCTTCCTGTTCGCGACGCCGATGTTCTTCGGGTTCGGCAACTTCCTCGTGCCGCTCATGATCGGTGCGCGGGACATGGCGTTCCCGCGACTCAACGCGTTCGGGTACTGGGTGTTCGTCTTCGCGGGGTCCGTGATGTTCGCCAGCCAGTTCGTCGGCGCGGCACCGGACGGCGGCTGGTTCGGTTACGTACCCCTGACGGACCGCCCGTACTCGGCCGGAATCAACCTGGACGTGTACTGCCTGGGCCTGCTGTTCCTCGGCGTCTCCACCACGGCCGGGGCGATCAACTTCATCGTCACCGCGCTGAAGCTGCGGGCGCCGGGCATGTCGCTCAACCGGGTGCCGCTGTTCGTCTGGGCCATCGTGGGCACCTCGTTCATGGTGGTCTTCGCCCTGCCGGCACTCAACCTCGCCAACGCGATGCTGTTCCTCGACCGGCGGTTCGGCACCCACTTCTTCGACCCGGCCCACGGCGGCAACACGCTGCTCTGGCAGCACCTCTTCTGGATCTTCGGGCATCCGGACGTATACATCATCGTCATGCCGGCCCTGGGCATCGTGTCGGCCGTCCTGCCGGCGTTCTGCCGGCGCGGGGTCGCGGCGTACCCGCTGATGGTGCTGTCCATCGTGACGATCGCGATCATCTCGTTCGGCGTGTGGGTGCACCACATGTTCGCCACCGGACTGCCCCAACTGTCGTACAGCTTCTTCAGTGCGGCCAGCACCCTCATCACGATCCCGTCCGGCATCCAGATCTTCGCGTGGCTCGCGACGATGCTGAAGGGACAGATCCGGGCGCGTACGCCGTTCCTGTTCGTCGTCGGGTTCGTCGTGACGTTTGTACTCGGCGGGTTCACCGGCGTCATGTTCGCCATCACGGCGTTCGACCAGCAGGTCACCGACTCGTACTTCGTGGTGGCGCACTTCCACTACGTGCTCTTCGGCGGGGCGGTGTTCCCGATGATCGCCGGAATCTACTTCTGGCTGCCCAAGTTCACCGGCCGGATGTACGCCGAGCGGCTCGGGAGGTGGGCGTTCTGGCTGGTGTTCGTCGGGTTCAACACGACCTTCCTGCCCATGCACGTCAGCGGCCTCTTCGGCATGCCGCGCCGGGTGTACACCTATCCCACCGGACTGGGCTGGGACGCGTGGAACCTCATAGCCACGGTCGGCGCGTACGTGCTCGCCATCGGACTGTTGCTGGTGCTGACCTCTGTGGTGCGCGCCATCCGGTGGGGACCGCCCGCGCCGCCCGACCCATGGGAGGCCGACACCCTGGAGTGGGCCACCAGCTCGCCACCCAGACCGTACAACTTCGCGGTCATCCCGCAGGTGCACAGCGTGCACCCGATGTGGGACCGGCGTACCCGCGACGGCCTCGCGCGCGGCGAGGCGTTGTCCGGGCACCGCACCCCACAGACCAGTGAGCTGGACGGACAGCACGAACGCGACACCGACATGCCGGAGGAGTCACTCATGCCGTTGATCACGGCCGTCGGGATCCTCGTCCTCGTGCTCGGTCTCCTGTGGGGCTGGTACTGGGTCGCCGGGATGGGCGCGACCGTCCTCGCCGGCACCCTGGCGCGCTGGCTGTGGCCGCCCGAGCGGTCCCCCCAGGAGGCGGGGATCGTGTCATGACGACCGCTGAGCTCCCCGAGACCGTACGCGAGGCGATCACCCCGCAGGCCCTGGCTACCGAGATGCCGTCCGGGCGCACCACCGGCTGGTGGGGGATGGTCCTCCTCGTCGCCACCGAGGCGACCATCTTCGCCGCGCTGCTGGGCAGCTACTTCTACGTGCGGTTCCAGTCCGGGCCGCAGTGGCCACCGCCGCCGCTGGAGGACCCGAAGCTCACCAAGGTGCTGATAATGACCGCGCTGCTGCTGCCGAGCAGCGTGCCGGTCATGTGGGCCGAGCGCGGCATCCGCAAGGGCCAGCAATGGCGGCTGCGCGCAGGTCTGGCCATCACCTTCCTGCTCGGCTCCGCCTTCCTCGGCATGCAGGCCCTGGAGTACGCCGAGAATCTCACGAAGTACACGTTCACCACAAACGCCTACGGGTCGCTGTTCTACACCACGACCACGTTCCACGCGCTGCATGTGACAGTCGGGCTGCTAATGGTCGGCTGGCTCCTGGCCGCGTCGCTGCGCGGGGCTTTCGGGTACCGGCGCCATGAGCGGGTACGGCTCACCGCCATCTACTGGCACTTCGTCGACCTGGTCTGGGTGGCGATCTTCGTGTGCCTCTACCTGGCGCCGCGACTGTGACGGGCTCGCCGACGACCCGCGAACGCGGCCGCAAGCTCGGTGGGCTGCTCATGTGGTTCGCCGTGCTCGGCGGGGCGGTCGCCTGGGCGGTCCACCTGATCATCACCTGGGCCGCCGATGAGGTGACCTGTCAGGCCGGCAATGACACCATCCAGGGCATCCCGTTGCGCGTGGTAGTCGGGGCCGGCGTGGTCGTACCGGCGCTGATCGCCGCCGCCGCGCTGCTCATGGCCTGGCGCGCCTGGCGGACGACCAGGGCCGCCGCGGGCGAGGATGACGACCCGCGCCTGGCCAGAGCAAGCATGCTGGCCCTGGTGGGAGTGTGTGCCGACACGCTGTTTCTGTTGATCATCCTCGCCGGTGGCGCGGCCGTCGTCGTCCTCGCGCCGTGCCAGGGGTGAGGCCGTGACGCCGCCCGCCGAGCAGTGGACCGACGTCGTCGGCGTCGTCGCCGTGGCCGCCCTGGGCGCCGCGTACGGGCGCGGCGTGCACGAGCTGTGGGCCCGCCGCGGCCACGGAGCCGTCGTGCCGTCCTGGCGGGCCGGCGCCTTCGTGCTGGGACTGGCGATCGTCCTGGTGGCACAGCAGGGCCCGGTGCACGACGCCGCCGAGCGGTCCTTGGCCGGCCACATGGCACAGCACATGCTGCTCATGCTGGGCGCGGCGCCACTGCTGGCCGCGGGCTGCGCGGGACTGCCGGTCACGCTGGCCACACCGCGCCCGCTGCGTCAGGTCACGCACCGCGTGCGGACGTCCGCCCCGGCGCGCTGGCTGCGCCGGCCGCTCACCGCCGCGCTCGTGGCGGCTGGCGTACACACCGTCGTGCTCTGGGCGTGGCACCTGCCCCTGCCGTACGAGTGGGCCGAAGCCAGCGCCCCGGTGCACGCGGTGGAGCACGCGAGCATGGTGGGCGCCGCCTGGCTGCTGTGGGCCGGCGTGGTCGCGCCCGCCTCCCGGCGGTTGAGCCCGCCGATCGGGCTGCTCATGCTGTTCGCCGCCGGGATGCCGGCAGCGGCGTTGGGGGCGGTGCTCACCTTCGCGCCGGAGCCGATCTACGACGTCCCGTCCGGCCCACGCGCTCTGGCGGACCAGCAGTTGGCGGGCCTCGTCATGTGGATCCCCATGGACGTGCTCATGCTGGTCGCCGCCGTCGTGCTGTTCCTCGGTTGGCTTGCCGACCTGGAGCGGCGCTCGCCCGCCGGCCGCGACCTGCGGCCCGGCCTGCCCGAGGAGGTACCGACATGATCCGCGGACGCCTACGCCAGTGCTGGCCCGTGGTGGCGACCGCCGCGACGGTCCTCGCGGCCGGCGGCTGCTCGACGCTGTCCGCGACGCCACCGACCGAGGTGCCGGACGGCGACCCGGGGCGCGGGGCCCAACTGGTCACCCGGTACGGCTGCGGCTCGTGCCACAGCGTTCCCGGGATCAGGGGGGCCGACGGGCTCGTCGGGCCGCCGCTGACACGGTTCGGCAGCCGTTCGTACATCGCGGGGAAGCTCGTGAACAACGGGACGAACCTGGAGCACTGGATCCGCGACCCACAGGAGGTGGAGCCGGGCACCGCCATGCCGGACCTCGGCGTCCCGCCCGACGACGCGAAGGACATCGCCGCGTACCTGTTCACCCTGGACTGAGGGACGACACACGATGACCCACGACCCGCTACGTCCATCCGCGCCCAGGCGGGCCGCGTGGCTGTTGCTCGCCACGGCAGCCAGCATCGGGGTGCTCGGCCCGGCGTCGGCCGCCGCGCCGACACTGTCGACCCGCTCGGCACCGTCACCATCCGGCACGTCGATGCCCAGCACGGCGCCGTCCGGCGCGGCGACGCCACCATCGGGGCCCGGGGCCGCGCTCTACGGGCAGAACTGTGCGAGCTGCCACGGTGACCGGGGCGGGGGCACGGCCTACGGCCCGGCCCTGACGGAGGTGGGCCCGGCCGACGTGGATTTCCAGCTCAGTACGGGCCGGATGCCGCTGCGCCAGGAGCGGTACTCCGACGTCCACCGTGATCCCGCGTTCGCGCCGGACGAGATCGCCGCCCTGGTGCAGTACGTGGCGTCGTTCCCACCGGGCGGCGGGCCGACGGTTCCTGTCGTGCGCCCCGGCGACCCACGCACCGGCCGGGAGCTGTATCTCACCTACTGCTCCGCGTGCCATTCGGCGGCCGGCATCGGCGCCACCCTCACCAACGGCCGGTTCGCCCCGTCGCTGATGCGGGCGACACCGACCCAGGTCGGCGAGGCCGTCCGGGTCGGTCCCGGCCTCATGCCCGCATTCCCCTCCGGTGTGCTCAGCGATGCCGACGTGGATGCGCTCGCGGCCTACGTCGACGTGCTGCAGAGCGGTCCGGCGGAGCTCGACCGTGGTGGCTGGTCGCTGGGCCGCCTCGGGCCGTTCACGGAGGGAGCAGTGGCGTGGGTGCTCGGACTCGGTGCGCTGGTCCTGCTGGCCCGCCGGTTGGGGAGCCGTGCCCGATGAGCGGACAACACCGACCCCAGGGGGGCACGGTCCATGCCATCCGGCTGGCCTTCGGGATCTCGGTGCTCGGCGCCGTGGAATTCGCGGTCGCGTACGGCTTGGGCGGGAACACGCAACTGCTCGGCGTCGGGCTGGCGGTCGCGTTCGGCGGGCTGTGCGTCGGACTCTGGTTGTGGGGGCGGCGGTTGCTGCCCATGGGCGGGTTCGTCGAGCAGCGGCCGCCGCTCGCGGCCACACAGCAGGACGTCACGCTGCTGGCCCACGCCATCGGCGGTCCGGAGAGCCCGGTGCGCCGCCGCGGACTGCTCGGCATGTTCGCGCTCGCGGTCGGTACGGTCGGGCTCGCGCTGCTGTTCCCCGCCCGCTCCCTGCTCTCGTTCCGCAAACCCGATCCGGACGTTGCGCTGGACCACACGGCCTGGCGTTTCGGTGGGCTGCGGCTCGTCACGCCCGAAGGCGTACCCGTGCGCGCGGCCGACGTGGGCGCAGAGACGATTCAGATCGTGGTGCCCGAGGGCCACACCCGCGACGGCGACGTACCGGCGTTCGTGGTGCGGGTGGACCCGGCGAACCTGATCACGCCACCGCCCGGCGGCATGGTGGGCGGTGGTCTCGTCGCGTACTCCCTGCTGTGCACCCACGCCGGCTGCCCTGTGGCGCTCTACCAGCAGACCACCGGCCGGATGCTGTGCCCGTGCCACCAGTCCACTTTCGACCTGTTCAACGCGGCCACGCCGGTCGCCGGTCCGGCCGCGCGGCCGCTGCCCGGCCTGCCGATCGTGGTCGATGCTGACGGGTACCTACGGGCAAGCGGCGACTTCACCTCCCCGCCCGGGCCCGGGTACTGGAGCCGCCCATGATCACCCGATGGGTCTACCGGACGGTGGACGCCCGCCTGGGCACCACGTCGGTGGCGCGTACGGCCCTGGCCAAGGTTTTCCCGGACCAGTGGACGTTCATGTTCGGCGAGATCGCCCTCTACTCGTTCCTCGCCCTGGTGCTCACGGGGGTGTACCTGACGCTGTTCTTCGATCCGACCAGCGCGCAGACCGTGTATGACGGCGCCTACCAACCGCTGTCCGGTTCCACCGTGTCCGGCGCGTACGCCTCGGCCGTGGCGCTGAGTTACGACGTGCGCGCCGGACTGCTTATCCGCCAGGCCCACCACTGGGCCGCCCTGCTGTTCGTCGGCGCGATCGTGCTGCACCTGCTGCGGATCTTCGTGACGGGCGCGTTCCGTAAGCCCCGGGAGATCAACTGGGTTATCGGCGTGACCATGCTGACCCTCGCGCTGCTCAACGGCTTCACCGGGTACTCCATGCCCGATGACCTGCTGTCGGGCACCGGGCTTCGGATCATCTACTCGGTCGTGCTGTCCGTCCCGGTCGTCGGCGCTTGGCTGGCCCAGCTCGCGTTCGGTGGCGAGTTCCCCAGCGACGCGACGCTGCCCCGACTGTTCGTCACCCACGTCCTCATCGTCCCGGCCGTGTTCGCGGCACTCATCTCGGCGCACCTGGCGATCATCATCAGGCAGAAGCACACCCAGTTCCCCGGGCCGGGGCGGCGGGAACGCAACGTCGTGGGTTCCCGGCTCTGGCCGGCCTATACCGTGCGGACGCTGAGCCTGGCGGCGGGGGTATTCGCCGTCGTCTTCGCCCTCGGCGGCCTTGTCCAGATCAACCCGGTCTGGATCTACGGTCCGTTCAGTCCCGCCAAGGCCACCTCACCCGCGCAGCCCGACTGGTACGTCGCCTGGGGCGACGGCGCGTTGCGCCTATTCCCCGCGGTGGAGTTCCACGTCTTCGGTCATCTGGTGCCCTCGCCGTTCCTGCCGGCTGTCGGCGTCGGCACGGTGACGTTCCTCGTGTTGTACGCCTGGCCCTGGCTGGACCGGTGGCGGACGGGCGACAGGGCCAGCCGGCATCTGCTGCAGCCCCCACGGCAGCGCCCGGGGCGCATCGCGGTCGCCGCGTGGGCCGTGACGTTCTTCGCGGTCCTTCTCGTCGCCGCCGTGGACGACATCATCGCGCGCCTTTTCGCGATCCCCGTCACCGGAATCTTACGTACCCTGCAGGTTCTGGTGTTGACGCTACCGTTCGTGGTCGCCGCGGTCGCGTACACCGTGGCCCGCGCGCTGCGCGGCGGAACGGCACGGTCCGTCGGCGAGCTGACCGCCGAGGAGCTGCGCGGTGGGTTGACCGCGTCGCCCGGCCCCGTGGAGCTCGGTGACGACGATCCGGTCGCCCTTGATCAACTGATTACCCTCTGGCGCAACCCGGACGACACGTGGCGATGGCGGTGGACCGGGCCTGACGATGAGAAGCTGGCCAGCAACGAGGCGTACCTCAGCAGGGACGAGGCCGTCGCGGCGGCGAGCGTGGCCTTCGTCGGCGTCCCGATCGACCAGACGGAACCGCCGCCCGACGTCGTGTTGCCACCACCGACGGGACACGGTCGAGCTGCCCGCGTCGCGGCGGGGGCCGCCTGGGTGGCCATGGCCATCGTGGCATGGCGGCGGTCGCGCAAGGACCGACCGTAGGACGTTCACCGATCGCCCAGCAGACGCCGCACCTCAGCGGCCGCCGGGTGGTCGGGTGCCTGCCGGAGGAACCGGCGCAGCGTGGCGGCAGCCTTCGGCGACCCGCTCGCCCGCTGCGCCAGCCCCAGCAGCAGCAGCGCGTCCGGGTCGCCCGGATCGTCGTCGAGCACCCGCGCGGCGACGGCCTCCGCCTCCACCAGTCGTCCGGCTCGCAGGAGCGCGAACGCTAGCCGGCGCCGGAGCCGGTCATCCGGCTGCTGGTCCAGGGCGTCCCGGTAGACGTCGGCAGCCTCCGCGTACCGTCCCTGCTCCTCCAGCGATCGGCCCACAGCGAGCGTGATGACAGTCGGGTCGGCGGCGGTGGCGGCGGCCGGGCCGCCGGGTTCGCGCGGGCTGGCCACGGCTACCGCGGCGACCAGCGCGACCACCGCCACGGCGAGGACATCCCACGCCCGACGCCACGTCCGCGCGGGCCCGGTCGCCGCCAGCGGGCCGGGGTCGGCGGGCCGGCGCCGCGACCGCCACACGAGTACGGCCAGCGCGGCGAGGACCAGCACGGGCACCACCCACAGGACGGCGCCCAGGCCGCCGGCGGCCGGGTCGGCGAGGATGCCCGCACCGTACCGGTCGACGAAGTACTGCCGGATCTGCTGTCCCGTGTGTCCGGTCGCGAGCTGCTGGGCGATCGTGGCCCGCATGGCGGCGGCCATCGGCGACGCCGACTGGGCCACGGTCTCGCCCTGGCAGGCGGGACACACCAGTTGCGCGGCGAGGTCGCGGGCCGATGGCTGGTCGGGTGGCACGGAACGCCAGACGGCCGCCGCCGCGCCGGCTGCCAGCACGAGGGACCCGGTGAACCCGACGAGTCGGCGCTTCATGACGCCAGCAGCGGCGTAACGCGCCGCTGCAACCATGCGGTGTCCACCGCACCCCGGGCCCATACCCTGACGACGCCCTGGCGGTCGACGAGGAAGGTTTCCGGCACGCCCCGGGTCCCCCAGGCGACCGCGGTGGTCCCATGTGGGTCCGTGACGGTTGTCAACCCGGTGACGCCGAGGTCGGTGAGCAGTCGGCGGGCGGACTCGGTCGTGTCCCGTACGCCGAGGGCCACCACGGCGAAACCGCGCCCGGACCACCGTCGCTGCGCGGCGGCCAGCGCGGGCAGCTCCTGCCGGCACGGGTCGCACCACGATGCCCACACGTTGACGAGCACCACCTGCCCGCGTAACCGGGTCAGGTCGAACGACCGACCGTCGAGCGTCGTACCGGTCAGCGGGGGCGCCGGCGCGCTGCGCAGTTCGGTCACCGGCCCGGCCGCCCGTGCCGCGTCGGGCTGACCCGTCCGGATTCCGTACCCGAGGAGGACCGCCAACGCCGCCACGACCGCGGTCGCCGCGATGAGCGCGGCCAGCCGCCGCCTCATGCCGTGCTCCCGGCACCGACGCGATCGGGTCGGACATCCTCCGGCCGCCCGGCACGCGACCGCCGAACGATCGTCAACAGCCCGCCAGCGGCGATCAGCGCCCCGCCCAGCCAGATGAGGCCGACGAGCGGGTTCACGGCCAGCCGGACCGTCGTCGTGCCATCGTCGCCAACGGCCAGCACGGTGATGTACACATCGCCGGTCGGACGGGAGCGGATGGCCGGGACGCTGACCGTGAGGTCGCGCGCGGGGTAGTAGCGCAGCCGTGGGTGGCTTGTGCCACTGGCGTGCCCACCGAGCGTCAGGGTGACGCGGGCGCCGGTCGTGCCCGGCGTGCCGGGCCCGTCCACGCTGTCCAGCCGGGCGGTCACCCCGCCCGCCCGGACGGTGTCCCCGATCCGCAACTGCCGCTCGCTGCTGACGGTGTACGCGGCGGAGGCGGCGACACCGATGGCCACGATTGCCAGGCCGGCATGGGCCAACAACCACCCCGCCCGACGGTCCCGGCCCCCGGCGGCCGGACCCCGGGTGAACAACCCGGTCAGCACGAAGGCACCCAGCCCGAACGCGAGCAGCGGCAGGACACCTGGCCGGCTGGTCATGCCGACGACGAGTGCGGTGGCCAGCCCGACAAGGGCGGGCAGACGGACGGCGGAGAGGTCGGCCGGCCGACCAGGCCGCAGCGTCCGCGCCAGGCCCATGAGCAGGAGGACAACGAGCCCGACCGGAACGGCCGACCTGGCGTAGTAGTCGGGGCCGACCGCGAGCTGCTCACCCCGAACGGCGCGCGCGAGCAGTGGGAACAGCGTGCCGGTCAGGACGATGGACGCGACGGTCACCAACAGGACGGCGTTGCCCGTCAGGACGGATTCCCGCGACAGGAGGGGCGACGTGGTGGGCCCACCGGGTGCCCCCGCCCGATAGGCGACCAGGCCGACCACGACCGCGACAGCGAGCAGCACGAAGCCGAGCAGCATCGGGCCCAACGGTGACGCGGTGAACGCGTGCACACTGGCCACGGCGCCCGACCGGGTCAGGAAAGTCCCGACCAGCACGAGCAGGAAGCTGACGCAGGCGAGGCACACGCTCCAGGTGCGCAGCGCCGGGGTGGCCCGCCCGGCGACGAGCGTGTGCAGCAGAGCGGTGGCGGTCAGCCACGGCAGCAGCGACGCGTTCTCCACCGGGTCCCAGGCCCAGTAGCCCCCCCAGCCCAGGACCGCGTACGACCACCAGGCGCCCAGCGTGATGCCCGCCGTGAGCAGAGACCATGCGCCCAGCGTCCACCGGCGCACCGCGGCGTCACGGATCCGGTCGGCGCGCCCGGTCAGCAGCGCGGCCAGCCCGTAGCCGAACGGGACGACCAGGGCGATGTATCCGGCGTAGAGCAATGGCGGGTGCAGCCCCATCGCCGGATGCTCGCGCAGCAACGGGTTCGGTCCCGGGCCGTCGGCGGGCGTGGGCACCACCGTCGCGAACGGGTTGGCCGCGAAGTACGTGAGAGCGAAGAAGAACACCGCCACCACGCCCACCACCGACAGCGCCCACGGCCGCAGCTCGTCGGCGTCCGCGTCTACGCGTTGTCGCCCGAGCAGCACGGCGCACCCGGCCAGGATCAGCAGCCAGAGCAGCAACGAGCCGTCCAGGGCTGCCCACAGGCTGGTGACGGTGAAGTACGTCGGGACGTCCCGGCCGCCGTTCTCGGCGACATACCGGACGCTGAAGTCGTGGGTGAGCAATGCCCACTCGAGCACACCGCAGCCCGCCGCCGCCGCGACCAGCAGCGTCCAGGTGGCGATGCGGGCCGGGCGCGCGTCGGCACCGATCAGCGCCACCCGCAGCCACGCCAGCGCCGAGGCCACCGCGGCGACCAGTCCCACACCGAGGGCGACGTTGCCGACCGCGCCCGTCATCGCGCCGAGCCGGCGCCGGACCCGGCGGGTCGGTACTCGTTGCCGTGTCGGACCATGACCGTGTCCGAGCGGAAGGTTGCCCGGCCCGCGTCGTACTGGCCCTCGACCACCACGTCGCGCCCCTCGCGGACCGTGCCGGGCAGATCGGCGACCTGCTCTACCTGTAGCTGCGTGGTCCCGTCGGTGACCCGGAACAGGGTCAGGCCGCCGGCCGTACCCAGCGAGCCGGGCACCACCTGACCACCGAGCCGCACCCGTCCGGACGGGCCGTGCACCACCTCGGTCGGCGTCCGGTAGAACGTGAGGGTCTGCTGGAAGCCGGCGGTGACCAGCAGCGCGGCCGCGACGACGAGGATGAGGAGCAGGCTCGCCCGTGCGCGCCGCGGCGTCATGCGCGGCCCGACGAAACGAGTCCCGTCGCGACCGGCGCCGCCTCGGGATGGTCGTCGCTCGGCGGGCCCACGCGGCTCTCGAGCGCGGCGAGCCGGCACAGGAAGAGCCACGCGGCCGTTACGGAGACCGCGCCCGCGCACAGTAGCAGCGCGGTCAGCATCACCCCGTTGATCGGTGGCGTCGGATCGGGTGCCAGGACGGTCGCCTGCTGATGCAGGGACCGCCACCAGATGACCGAGAAGTGGACGGTGGGCACGATCACGAAGCCGGCGACCCCGACTACGGCTGCCCGGCGTTGACCCCGGGCGGTGGTCGTACCGGTCCAGCGCACGGTCAGCTGACCTAAGTAGATGAGCAACATGGCGGCCGTCGCTACCAGGCGGGGATCCCAGGCCCACCAGACGCCCCAGACCAGTCGGCCCCACACCGACCCGCTGATCAAGGTCACGATCGTGGCGGCGACGCCGATCTCCCCGGCGGCCCGGGCGGCGCGGTCCCAGCGCGGATCGGCCCAGATCAGGTAGGCCACGCTAGCCAGCAGGACCGCGACGAACGCCAGGTAGGCGGTCCAGGCGGCGGGGACGTGGACGTACATGAGCCGCTGCGCGTCGCCCTGAACGGCGTCGCGCGGCGCCACCCATAACCCGAGCGGCACTCCCGCCGCACCGAGCCACACCGCCGTCCACGCCATGTTGCGTCGGTCGGCGGCGGCTCTCTTGCTGAGTACCAATGGGGTCGCTCGGTCACTATGCATGCGAAAGCTCCTCGTGTATCCGGACCGCTCGCGGCCGGCGCTTCCCAGTCTGGGGCGGTTCAAACGTCGTGACGGTAATACGCGCGGTGTGCCGAAAAACGCATATTTGAGTAGTGGAGCGAACCTCGCTTGATCGGTCTTGCATGTCCCGTTGGTGGTCGGACGTGCAGCTGCGTTCCGCGACCGTTTTGATGATCAGATTGCTGTAAGCAGCGATCCTGCGGCTGGCGGAGCGCGGGGGACGGCAAGGTGCAGAGGGCGTCCACTCGGCGGGTTATTACGACGGTCTCGTCGCGATCAACTGGAGGAGAACGTGACCGCGCGGACCGGAACGTCGCAGGACGAAGCGGCTCTAGCGGTCGGATGGCGTGGCAAGGCCAACGTCAGGGCCGCCGCCGGGCGCGGATCCAGGCCCGCCGTCACCGGCGCGGGACTGGCGGTGCTGGCCGGTCAGGATTGCCCAGATTCGGTCCTTAGGGACTGCCGATAATTAACTCGGCGTTTTGGTCTT